>JALSRY010000606.1 GCA_026984555.1 Phycisphaerae bacterium | reverse complement strand
TGGCGACACCGAGCGACGTGCGGCGGCGCGGCGTTGGGTGCGACGCGGTACCGGGCGAGCCCGGCCGCCAGACAACGGTTTCCGCTTCGAGGCCCGAGATGATCGACATCAAGCTCATTCGCGAGAACCCCGACGCCGTCAAGAAGGCCGTCCGCGACAAGGGGATGGACGTAGATATCGACCGCGTGCTCGCCGTGGATGCGCGACGACGCGAGTTGACCGCGCAGTTCGACGCGCTTCGACACGAACAAAAACAAGCCGGCGAGCGCATCGCCAAGGCTCCCAAAGAGCAGAAAGCCGCTTTGAGCAAGGAGATGGGGCAGATCAAGGCACGCCTCAAAGCGTTGGAAGAGCAGCGGGCCGCCGTGGAAGCCGAGCTCCGGGAGCTGATGCTGCTTGTGCCGCAGTTGCCCCACCCGGATGCGCCGGTTGGTCCGGACGAATCCGGCAACGTTGAGGTGCGCCGCGTCGGCGAGCCGCGTCGCAAAGCCGACTTCGGATTCGAGTTCAAGGACCACGTCGAGCTTGGGACCACGCTCGGGCTCTTCGATCTGGAGCGCGGCGTCAAGCTGGCCGGCAGCCGCAATTACGTGCTCACCGGCGCCGGCGCGATGTTGCACGAGGCGGTGTTGCGGCTGGCGTGGGAGATGATGATCGAACGCGGATTCACCCCGCTGACGGTCCCCGTGCTCGTGACCGAGCAGCTCATGGTCGGTACCGGCTTCTTCCCGCTCCACCGCGAGGAAGTCTACCTCGTCGAACGCGACGAGAAGTGCCTGGTCGGCACCGCCGAAGTGCCCGTCACCGGCCTGCACGGCGACGAGATTCTGGACCTCGCCGACCTGCCCCGCAAGTATGTGGCGCGCAGCACGTGTTTCCGCCGCGAGGCGGGCGCCGCCGGGCGGGACACGCGCGGATTGTACCGCATCCACTACTTCGACAAGCTGGAGGAGGTGGTCATCTGCCGGGCCGATCCCGGCGAATCGGCCCGCTGGCACGAAGCGATCCTGCAAAACGCCGAGGATTTGCTGGCGGCGCTCGAGCTGCCTTACCGCGTGGTCGAGGTTTGTACCGGCGATATGGGCCAGAGCAAGGTGCGGCAGTTTGACGTGGAGACGTGGATGCCCAGCCGCGAGATGTACAGCGAGACGCATTCGGCCAGCCGCTACCACGATTTCCAGGCTCGCCGGCTGCGAATCCGCTATCGCGACGAAAACGGCCGCGTGCAGGTGTGCCACACGCTCAACAGCACCGTCGTCGCCTCGCCCCGGATCTTGATCCCGCTCTTGGAAACCAACCAGAACGCCGATGGCAGCGTGACGATTCCCAAGTCTCTGCGGCCGTACATGGGGGGCATGGAACGGATCGAAGCCGCGCGGTCTTGATCGGCTCGGGTCATCCCGTCGTCCTGGCGCCTCGCGCCGCCGGGCACAATGCGGGTTTACCCGCGCGCGGGCAGCGGGTATCGTGCGCCCCGGTGCCGTGCGGCCTGGCAATCCGCCGCGGGGCCGGGCGCGCAGGACTCGTTCACCCGGCAAGAGGTCAGCCCCGCTGATGCCCGAAGCGTCACAGGTTCCGGAACCCACCAGCCCCGAGCGGCGCCTCCAGGAGTACATCACGCTGGCGCGCGAGCTGAGCCGCGCCAAGACCCCCGAGGAGTTGGTCGAGCACTACCGCCGTCATGTGCGCTTCGTGGTGCGAGCGACGCGGATTGTGCGCGTTTCGCGGCAGGGTTCCACGGGCGCCGCACGGGTGACCCACGCTATGTCGTGGGATACCCGCGATCAGTCGTGGGTGGACGAGCCCACTGGACAAGTGCTCGACCGCGGGCTCCTGTGGCGCGTGTTTTTCGA
>JALSRY010000605.1 GCA_026984555.1 Phycisphaerae bacterium | reverse complement strand
GACAACAGCCAAAGCCTGGTGATGTCGAGCTCTCGCTCGATGGCCAGGGGCATCATCTGGTCGTAATGATGTGCCGTGAAGAACCACCAGGCCTTTTCGCCGACTTCCCGCAGCGCCGCGCCGGGATGCTCCCGCCAATAGTCCAGCGCCTGTTGGCGAAAGAACGCATCGATGTCCCGCCAGGAACCCGGAGCGCCGCGGGCCTGTTCGTAGAGTCGGGCGGCGTCCGCGAACATGTGCTCCCGCATCGGGCGCACGCCCGCGATGTTGCCCCCGATGCCGTGGACATTGCGATTGTTGCCGATGGCGAGGTTGATGCCCGCGTTGACGCTGATGGGGACGAATTCGCCGGCGACGAACACGTTGTGGAGCGTGGCGGGAGCGACGAGCAGGGCGGCCGCGGCGAGTCCACCGGCGGCGCGGGCGGCTCGGCGCCATGCTCGGCCGGGGCACGACAGCAACCAGAGACCATACGCCGGCGCGAGCAGCAGGGTGGCGGGAAAGGCCAGCGCCGTCAGGCCGATCAACGCGCCGACCAGCGCGACATCGCGCCGGCGGGCGGCCGGCTGCTCGGCCGCAATGGCCCAACGCCACCAAAGCAACGCAAAAAGGAACAACTGGAGCGTGTTGGCCAGCACTCGGGTCACCGCCACCGCGGGTTCGCTGAGGGTCAAAAAGACGGCGGCGGCGAGCAGACCGGTGCGTGCTCCGAACCGTTTGCGCGCAGCCAGCGCGATGACCACCGCCGCCAGCAGGTGCAACAACAGTTGGCCGACATACACGCTGGGCAATCCGCCGCCGAGTGTGCGCAGCACACCGAGCAGGTAGGGGTAAAGCGGCGCGGAGAAGAACGGGTGGCCTTCGGTCCAGTGGCCTTGGGCCATGCGGCCGGCCAT
The DNA here is from genome assembly GCA_026984555.1 of Phycisphaerae bacterium. Taxonomy (GTDB): domain Bacteria; phylum Planctomycetota; class Phycisphaerae; order UBA1845; family Fen-1342; genus JALSRY01. Next base: position 965 of record JALSRY010000605.1, on the reverse strand, counting down.
CTGCCAGTAGACCCAGGCATCCGACCAGGGATGATCGGCGATCGGGTTGGAGCGGATGAACTCGGCGAGCTGCCACGCGCGGGCCGCGGCCGCAACCAGCAGCATGACCGCCAGCGGGCCGACAAAACGCTCCGGGCGGCGGGGGGGGATCGAGGTCGAGTTCGGCGGCGGTTGCGTGCGCTGGTCGGGTCTTGCCGGCGACGGTTGGGAATCGGGGGATCGGGTCTGCATGTTCCAGCCGGCGAAAACAGGGTCGCGCGGCAAGCGGCGACGCGCGGGGACGCACGATCGGACCCGGCTCAACCGCCCGAGGCCACCTCTCGCAACACATGATCCTCGACATAGATGGGCGTTTCGTCGGCGACGCCCAGGGCGATTGCGTCGGAGGGTCGGCTGTCCACTTCGATCAACTCGCCGTGCTGCCGGATGACGAGCTTGGCGTAAAAGGTGTGATCGTGCAGGTCGTTGATGACGATCTTTTCGAGTTCGCCCGAGAGGGCCTCGATCACGCTGGCCAGCAGGTCGTGCGTCAGGGGGCGTTGCAACTGCACGCCTTTGACCCGCCGATCGATCGCGATGGCCTCGGTCAGACCGATCACGATGGGCAAAGTACGGGTGCCGTCGCGTTCGCGCAAGACGATGATCTGCGTGTCGCGCGTTTCCGAGATCACGATTTGAGCCAAGTCCATGCGGACTTCCATGACAAGCCTCCGGGGCTGTCGCCCGCGATGAGGCTATCTTCGCGGAAGCCGGCTTGTCAAGCACGCGATGGCCCGCGAAAGGCCGTATGCCGGGGGGCCGGGCTGCGGTTCGCGACGATCAGCGGGTCTTCCGGGAGCCTCGGTGCGTGGCGTATCGACGGGCAATCACCTGTTGCCCGGAGGGTAGTCGCGCTCGACAAGCCTCCGGCGCGCCTCGACAATAGCATCGATCAATCTGGATCGTGATCGCGGAGGCGAATGATC
>JALSRY010000604.1 GCA_026984555.1 Phycisphaerae bacterium | reverse complement strand
GATCAGCGCGGACCGCAAGTACGTCACCATCACCGTGCGGACGGACCGGGCTACCGAGCCCACCTTCGAGCGGTTCGAGGTGCAGCGGGCCAGCGGTAATTCGCCCGGCATCTTCATCCTCCTGCCCGACCAGGAGCAAACCGTCATCCGTACCACCGTTTCCGTGCCCGACGGCGGCACGGTACTGCTGGGCGGCCTCAAGCAGGTCGGCGAGGTCGAGATCGAGGCCGGTGTGCCCATCCTCAGCAAGATCCCGATCCTCAAACGCGCCTTCACCAACACCACCCAGGTCAAGGACACGCAGACGCTGCTCATCCTGCTCAAGGCCAAGATCCTGATCCAGAAGGAAGCCGAGGAAGAGGCCTTCCCGACGCTCAGCGCGGTCCAGCCCGGCTAGACAACGGACGGGAATCGAGCCCGCGCCGTCGCGCACACGCGCGATGTGGATCGCGCGGTGCCCGCACGGAATATCCACCGCGTGGCAACCGGCCGGACGCGCCACCCCCCACGAAACGACAACCCCCGCAACCCGGTTCGACCCGGTTCGCGGGGGTTTTGCTCGCGCCGGCGAAGACGATCCGAACGGTGGGTCCGCTCGCCGCCGAATCGCTACGAGTTGTCGTCTTGTCCGAAGATTTGCTGCGTTTCCTCGATCCGGTCGGGAAGCTCCTCGAGCAGGTCGGCAATCTTGTCCTCGTTGACGCCGACGATATCCAGCATCGAGTCGGTAATCTCCTGCGTCTGGGCCGAGAGGAAAAAGCCCAGCTCATTCTGGCAACAGATCGTGTCCGCGAGCTGGATCGCCGTGACGATCCGCAGCAGCTCCGGCTTGAGGTTGCCCGGATTGTGGTGGTAACTGATCGCCGCCCGCAGCCCCGGCGGGAACTTCCACTTCGTCGCCAACGCACCGCCGAATGCCTGGTGGTCCGCCCCGATGATCTCCCGCTCGGCGGCGCAGAAATCCTGGGGCGTCGCCTCGCACCGCTCGACGACTTCCCGCAGCTTGTCCGAGAGTACCTGGAACTCGACCAGGAGTCCCATATCGTGGACGAGCCCCGCGACGAACGCCTCTTCGCTTCGACCGAAGCCCGCTTTGGCTACCATCCGGGCGCAGACGCCCACCGAAATACAATGCGTCCACAGGTCGCGAGCGGCGAAACGTTGCGAAATCGCTCCCGGACGAAACAGACGCGACAACGACGCGGCCAACGCGATGTTCTTGACCGCGCTGAGCCCGAGCATCACGATCGCCCGGTCCAAGCTCGCAATCTGGGAAGGCAGCCCGTAAAACGACGAGTTGACCACCTTCAGAATCTTGGCCGCCAATGCCGGATCATGCTTCACAATATCGTGCATGTCCTGGGCGGTGGATTTCGGATCCTCGACGACCTCGACGATCCGCGTGGTGACCTCGGGCAACGACGATATCTCCGTCACCCGCGACATCGCCTTTTTCAGTTCGGGCGTCAACTGCTCACTCGGAGCCTTGGCGGAATCGGCCGGCGGAGCGGTCGAACCATCTGGAGGCGGTGCAAACGACATAGGGCATCCTTCCGTGTCTGTGCAGCGAGCTTCAAACGTATGCCCATGCCATCGGCCAATCGCACCACTTGCATTCATAACCACCACCGTTCGCAGCCGCAGGCCGCCGCCACCCGCCACGAAATGTCCTATAACCACGCGACCCGCTGGCGCCATGGGCACGCCCCGCACGCGTACAACCACTGACACCCGCGATCAGCCCGGCTTTGCTCGATCCCACCGCCTCGCCGAGCGGACTTCTGCTCCCGCCTGCGCGCCGTTCCTTGTCCTGCACCGATGGTGCGCACCTCCAGCCTTGCGGATGTTTGTTTCGACGCCGTCGTTGCTTATGCACGTTCCCCAACTGGTCGATCAACCATCCGGCGAAGTCCTGCCCCACGCGCGCGGGAGCCGGCGACGGGCCGCCCGCAGGAGGTAGTCGATGGGGAGGCACGGCATGCTTTCGACAGCGACAACCCGGCGGCTTGGGGGTCCAAGGCGGGAAGACCGGTCGCGGAGACGTATCCGCTCCCGGCGAACCGGGCCTCTCGCCGCGGTCCTGCTCGCGGGCATTCTCGTCACCGCCGCCGACGGTGGTGCCGGCCCCACCCGCGGCCATGCCGTGCGCATCGGCGTGCTCGCCAAGCGGGGCGTGTCGCGCTGCCTCCAGCGCTGGACGCCCACCGCCACCTACCTCGAACAGCGCATCCCCGAGTACGCGTTTGCCATTGTCCCCCTCGATTTCGACCAGGTTGAGCCGGCCGTCGGTGCCGGTAAGGTCGATTTCGTCCTGGTCAATTCTTCGCTGTATGTCCGCCTCGAAGCACGTTGCGGCGTGAGCCGAATCGTCACGCTTCGGAACGAGCGGGCGGGGCTGACCCGTTTCGGCGGCGTGGTCTTCTGCCGGGCCGACCGGAGCGATATCCGCACGTTCGGTGACCTGCGCCGCAAGCGATTCGTCGCGGTCGACGAGCGATCGTTCGGCGGCTGGTAGGTCGCGTGGCGTGAGCTGCGCACCGAGGGTCTGCGTCCTTCCCGCGACTTCGCGCGTTTGCGCTTCGCCGGAACCCATGACAAGGTCGTCTACGCCGTGCGCGACGGCACCGCCGACGCGGGTACGGTCCGCACCGGCACGCTCGAACACCTCGAGGAGGAAGGCAGGATCCGCCCGGGCACGTTTCGGGTGTTGCGTTTTTCGACGGCGCCGGCGGATTTCCCGCTGGCTTGTTCGACGCGGCTTTATCCCGAATGGCCACTGGCCCGGACGCGCAATACGAGCGTGCGCCTCGCACGCCGGGTCGCCTTGGCTCTGCTCGACATGCCTTCCGACAGCGCCGCGGCCCGCGCGGCCCACTGCACCGGTTGGACGATCCCCGCGAACTATCAGAGCGTACACGAGTGTCTGCGCGAGCTGCGCATCGCCCCTTACGCCGACCCGGGCCCGGTCAGCCTGCGTCACCTGTTGCGGCGGTATTGGCCGTGGGTGCTTACGTTCGGCGTTTTCGCCCTCTTGGCGTGCGGGGCGCTGATCCACATGATCACGCTCAACCGGCGTTTACGTCAAAGCCGATCCGGGCTCGTTCGTGAGCTCGGAATCCGCCGGCAGGTAGAGCAGGAGCTGCGGCGCTCGCGGGCCCGCCATCGCGCCATCACCACCCTGGCCCAAGACGCGATCGTGACCGCCGACGCGGACGGAACCATTCGTTTCTGGAACCCGGCGGCCGAGCGGATTTTCGGTTACAAGGCCGCGGAGACGCTCGGCCGGAGCATGTTCGACCTGATCGTCCCTCCCGAGTACCGCCCGGCCAAACGCCGGAGCATGAAGGCTTTCGCCTGCGGCGCGAGCGGTCGGACCCTCGGACGCACGCTGGAGCTCGAAGCCCTCCGCAAGGACGGCAGCCGATTCCCGATCGAAATCTCCGTCTCCGCCTATGACGACGAACACGGCCGACAGGCCATCGCTCTGGTACGCGACGTGAGCAAACAAGTGCGCACCCGCGAGCAACTGACAAAGGCGCACCAAATGACCTCTCGACTCATCGACGCGATTCCCTCGATCCTCGTGGCCGTCGATGCGCACGACCGCGTGTCGGCGTGGAACGCGGCGGCGGTGAAACTGCTCGGTATCGATGCCGCCGGCGCCGTCGGCCACCCGCTCGAAACGCTCAAACGCGATTGGGACTACCCCCTGCTGAAAAGCGCCATCGACGAGGCTCGCCGAACGTGTCGGATGGTGCCGGTCGCGCGGGACGTGCATTACCGCCGGCCCGACGGCGACGACGGCTTGCTCGGCGCCACCATCTGCCCCATGGGCCAGATCGGCGACTGCGGGGAGAACCTGCTGATCGTCGCCGCCGACGTCACCGAACGAAGACGCCTCGAAACGCAGTTGCGCCAGGCCCAGAAACTCGAATCCATCGGACAGCTCGCCGCGGGCATCGCGCACGAAATCAACACCCCCACGCAGTTCGTCGGCGATAACATCCGTTTCCTCCAGGACGCCTTCCGCGACCTCGCCGGCGTGCTGGCACACTACGCCCGGCTCCTCGACGCGGCCCGCACCGGCCGGCCCGACGCCCGGCTCATCACCGGCATCGAGCAGGCGCTCGAAGAGGCGGACCTCGACTACCTGCGCGAGGAAATCCCCAAGGCGATCGAACAATCGCTCGACGGCGTCGACCGGGTCGCCAAGATCGTGCGGTCCATGAAGGAGTTCTCACACCCCGGCACCCGCGAGAAACAACTCGTCGATCTCAACAAGGCCATCGAAAGCACCATCACCGTCGCTCGCAACGAGTGGAAATACGTCGCCGAAATGGTCACCGAGTTCGACCCCGATCTGCCACGCGTTCCCTGCTGGGTCAGCGATTTCAACGAAGTGATCCTCAACATGGTCGTCAACGCCGCCCACGCGATCTGCGACGTGGTCGGCGACAGCGGCGAAAAGGGACGCATCACCGTCGCCACGCGCCCCGCCGGCGACCACGTCGAAGTACGCATCAGCGACACCGGCACCGGCATCCCCGAGGACATCCGCGCACGCATCTTCGACCCGTTTTTCACCACCAAGGAAGTCGGCAAGGGAACCGGCCAGGGACTCGCCGTCGCCCATCGCGTGATCGTCGAACAACACGGCGGCACCATCGACGTCGAGAGCCGCGTCGGCGAGGGCACGACCTTCCTCATCCGCCTGCCGATCTCCCCGCCCGAAACCGAACCCAACGCCAGCGAAGAGGAACATCGCCATGAAACGCCGTGTTCTGTTTGTCGATGACGACCCCAACGTGCTCCAGGGGTTGCGACGCATGCTGCGGCCGATGCGTCACGAATGGGAGATGGCTTTCGCCGACGGCGGCCCCGCCGCGCTGGCGCTGCTGGCCGAGACCACGTTCGACGTGATCGTCTCCGACATGCGCATGCCCGGCATGGACGGCGCCGAGCTGCTGGCCCGGGTCAAGCGCGACTATCCCCAGGTGGTCCGCATCGTGCTCTCGGGACACTCCGAACGCGAGTCGATCATGCGCTCGGTCGACACGGCCCACCAGTATCTTGCCAAACCCTGCGACGCCGACAACCTCAAGGCGGTCATCGCGCGGGCCTGCCGTTTGCGCGACATGCTGCGCACGGCGTCGCTTCGCTCGCTCGTGACGCGGCTCGATACGATCCCCAGCCTCCCCCAGACCTACAACGAGATCGTCGAGGAGCTCGAATCCCCCGACGCATCCGTCCAGTCCGTCGGCCGAATCATCGCCCGCGACGTGGGCATGACCGCCAAGGTGCTTCAACTGGTCAACTCGGCGTTCTTCGGGCTGCGCTGCCACGTCAGCGACCCCGCCCAAGCCGCCAGCCTGCTCGGTGTCGATACGCTCAAGTCGCTCGTCTTGTCGGTCCACATCTTCAGCCAGCTCGACTGTACGCGGGTTCCCGAATTCTGCATCGAGACGCTGTGGAACCATAGCGTGATGGTCGGCGCTCTGGCCAAGCGAATCGCCGCCGATCAGAGTCAGTCGCGGGAACTGTGCGACCACGCCCTGCTCGCCGGACTCGTCCACGACGCGGGCAAGCTCGTGCTGGCCGCCAACCTCCCCGACCAGTACACCCAGGCGCTCGAGCAGGCCCACGCCGAACACCTCACGCTCGAGCTGGCCGAACGTCACCAGTTCGACACGTCGCACGCCGAAGTCGGAGCCTACCTCCTCGGACTCTGGGGGCTCCCCGATCCCATCGTCGAGGCGGTCGCATTCCATCATCATCCCGGTTTGGGAGCGACGGCGTTCGCCCCGCTCACCGCCGTGCACGCCGCCAACGCACTGGCTTCTCGGCTCTCGCCGTGTTGCCGCGACTGCATCGCCGAACCCGACCAGGACTACCTGGCGGCGATCGGTCTGGGGTCGCGGTGGCCGCGTTGGAACGAACTCGCCGACGAGCTGATGGCCGAAGGGGTCTCGCAATGATGCCGAAAGTGCTCTTCGTCGATGACGACCCCGCCGTCTTGCAGGCCTTTCGCCGGCAGTTCCGCAAGAGTTTTCAGATCGAAACCGCTCCCAACGGCACCGAGGCGCTCGAAACCATCGACAACCGCGGCCCCTTCGCGGTCATCGTTTCCGACATGCGGATGCCCGGCATGAACGGCGTCGAGTTCCTCAAGCTCGCCCGCGAGTGGGCCCCCCAGACCGTACGCATCATGCTGACCGGAAACGCCGACCAGCAAACCGCCATCAACGCCGTCAACGAGGGCAGCATCTTTCGCTTCCTGTGCAAACCGTGTCCCCCGGAGCAGATGCTCGCCGCCATCCAGGCCGGCATACGCCAATACGAGCTCGTGACCGCCGAAAAGGAGCTGCTCGAAAAAACCCTCTCCGGCAGCGTCAAGGTGCTCACCGATGTGCTCGCGCTCACCAACCCCCTGGCGTTCGGACACGCTTCCCGCGTCCATCGGCTCGTCAAGGATCTCTGCGCACAGATCAAGCCCGAGCCCGCCTGGCACACGCTCATCGCCGCCATGCTCTCGCAAATCGGCTGTGTCACCGTGCCCCAACGCACGCTCGAAAAAGTCTACCGCGGCCAGCGGCTCACTTCCGAGGAACGGGACATGCTCGACGCCCATCCCGCCACCGGGAGCGACCTCGTCGCCAACATCCCCCGCCTCGAACCCGTCGCCCGCATCATCGCGTACCAGCGCAAGGGATTCGACGGCAGCGGTACGCCGACCGACGGCGTCGCCGGCGACCGGATTCCCCTCGGCGCTCGCATCCTCCGCGTCGCGCTCGACTACGACACGCTCCGCACCGCCGGCCGCGAAGAGGTGGACGCGTTCGTCGAGCTCCGCGCGCACGCGACCCGATACGACCCGCGCGTGCTCGCCGCACTCGAAAACACCATCGGATTCGAGGAAACGCTCGAAGTACGCGAGGTGCCGGTCGAACAGCTCGACGAGGGCATGACACTGGCCCGCGACCTGATCACCTCGACCGGGGCCCTCCTCGTCAGCAAGGGCCAGGAAGTCACCTGCGCGCTGCGCCGGCGGCTGTGCAACTTCGCCCGGCATGGACAAATCCGCGACCGGGTCTGGGTGCTCGTGGAAAAACGGGTCGTCCGCGGCGAACAAGCCGCGCTGCCTCCCGAGAAAACGGGGACGCCAAGATGAACCACACCGTACTGCTCATCGACGACGAACCGAACGTGCTCGAAGCCCTCCGCCGCGCGTTGCGCCGGGAGCCCTACGCGATCCTCACCGCGACATCGGCCGACGAGGCCGCCACCCTGCTGGCCGATCACGTCGTGGATCTGATCGTCTGCGACGAGGAGATGCCCGGCATGTCCGGCACCGAGTTCCTCGCCGCCGTCGCTCGCGACTATCCCGATATCGTGCGCATCATGCTTACCGGCCGGCCGTCGCTGCCGACCGCCCTGCGCGCGATCAACGAGGGACACGTCTACCAGTTCTTCACCAAACCCTGCAACGAGATCGACCTGGCGATCAGCATCCGCCGGGCGCTCGAACAGAAGGAACTGGCGGGTTTGAGTCGCGAATTGCTCGATGTGTCCCGCCGCCAGTGCGACATCCTCGAAAAGGCTCAGGTGCTGCGCCGCCTGCGCGAGCCACCACCCGCGAAATACCCCGGCGCGGCCGCCGGAGCGACAAGCTCCACGTCGCTGCTTTCCCGGATGGAAGCGCAGATTCGCCGCGCCCAGAGCCTGCTCGAAGACGCCGATGATGAAGCCGATGACGCTTCGTAGGATCGGTTCCCCCCCGGGGTTGGCACATCCGCCCTGCCCGAGCCCGCCGGTGACGCGCCCGGCGCACCGGAGGGCTCCGCGCCGTTACGCACCGGCGCCGTTGCCGCCGGACGCGGGCCATTCGACGCGGAACGTGCAGCCCGCTCCCTCGTTGCGGATCGCGCGAATCGACGCGCCGTGTTGCCGCGCGATGATCCGGCAGGCGTGCAGCCCCAGCCCCACGAGCGACGCACCCTCGCAACAGCTCGCGTCCGGCGCGGCGAGAAACGGGTTGATGATCTCGTCGATGTAGCCCGCGTCCATGCCCGCGCCGCTGTCGCGCACGTCGATCTGCACCAGGTCCCCGACGCGCCGTGCGCTGATCGCGATCACCCCCCGGCGGTTTTTCATCGCCGCGCGAGCATTGAGCAGCAGGTTCAGCAGCAGTTGTCCCAACAACAGCGGCCGCGCGCGCACGACCAGGTCCGGTGCCACATCGACCCGTAGCTCGATCCCGTCTTTTTCGTATGGCCGCACCGACCGGGCCACCGCCGTCTCGATCATCTCGACCAGTCGGCATTCTTGTGGCGGTTGGTCGCTACCCTGGGCGAGCCCGAGCACCTCGCGGGTAAACCGCAATGCGTGGTCGGTCTGCCGCACGGTCACATCCAGCGCTTTGCGCATCGCGGCGGTGTCGTCGCGCATCACCGCGTCCTGCGCCCGAGCGATCACGGGCGTCATCAGGTTGTTGTATTCGTGCAGGATCAAGCCGGTCAGTTTGCCCAGCAACGCTTCACGCTGGCAGGCGAGCAGCTTGTCCTCCAATGACCCCCGCGACGCATCCCGTGCGTGTGTCATCATGACGGTACCTGCGCTCCGCCCCCCTGGTCCAGGGTTGCCGAACGACCGCGCGTTCCCACCACCGCGGCAGCCCGTCCGCGAAGTCTCCTTGTGATCTGCCGAGCCGATCTGTATGCGCAACCGCGCCAGCCGCTCCCTGACATGCTCGGTTCCACTTCATCCTACGCGCCGT
>JALSRY010000603.1 GCA_026984555.1 Phycisphaerae bacterium | reverse complement strand
GCCCAGATGGTCAGCTACGAGGTTCCGCTGGGACTGGCGTTGCTGGTGATCCTGCTGGTCGCGGGCACCCTGCGACTCGAAGTCATCGTGAACCAGCAAGCGGCCTCGGGCGTGTGGAACGTCTTTTTGCACCCGCTGGCGTTCATGCTCGTGCTGGTGGTGGCATTCGCCGAAACCAACCGCACGCCCTTCGACCTCGCCGAATGCGAGCAGGAGCTGGTCGGCGGATTTCATACCGAGTACAGCTCGATGAAGTTCGCGATGTTCTTCCTGGCCGAGTACGCCCACATGGTCACCGGCAGTGCGGTGATCGTGGCGTTGTTTCTCGGCGGCTGGCACTTCTGGGGCTTGCCGGGTGTGGAGAACCACGCCTGGTGGGCGGCGATCATCAAATTCGCGGTCTACTGGGCGAAAGTGATCGCGCTGCTGTTCTTCTTCATGTGGATCCGCTGGACACTGCCGCGTTTCCGCTTCGATCAACTCATGCGCCTGGCGTGGAAGGGAATGATCCCGATCGGCATGGCGTTGTTGTTCGCGACGGGGCTGCTGGCGGTTCCGGGCTGGCAGGACAAGTTCCTGCCGAGCATCATCGTCGATGCGATCGTGCTGGCAGTGGCGTTGTGGGTAGCCTCGCGGGCCCGCACGCCGGTCAGCGGCCGGCAGGACAACCTGCCGCCGGTCGAAGTCTTGCCGGGGCATGTAACCCGCTAGGCGGCCCGAGCGGCGGCCGACGCGTGGAAAGCGTTCGAGGACTGCGTCATGCGTGACGAAGATGTCATGGTCGTGGATCAGCCACCGCTGGGTACCGCCGAGCGGTTCTACTGGCCGCAGATCGTCGATGGGCTCAAGACGACGTTGCGGCACATGTTCGACACCAAGCGCCGCAATGCGGTGGTCAAACAGTACCCGGAGCAAAAGCGCGAGTTGCGCGTGGAGACCTACCGGGGGGTGCACCGGCTCAACAAGGATCCGGAGGGGCGGGTGGCCTGCGTCGCGTGTTTCATGTGCAGCACGGCCTGCCCGGCGCACTGCATCCACATCGAGGCCGGCGAAGCCCCCTGGCCCGACCGCGAAAAATACCCGGTCAAGTTCGATATCGACGAGCTGCGTTGCATCTATTGTGGCATGTGCGAAGAGGCGTGCCCGTGCGACGCGATCGAGCTTACGCCGCACTACGAGCTGGTCGGCCGCAGTCGGCAGGAAATGATCTTCGACAAGGAAAAGCTGCTGGCGGTGTACGACCAGACCAAGGACGAAAAGCCGCGCAAGAATCCGCCGGTGACCGACTACGCCCTCACCGGCGGCCAGAGCCAGGACGTGGCTCGGCCGAATGCGGAGGAGCAGATTTGAGTTCTCGCGGCGGACCGGGGGGGCGGTGCGGACAATCGGCGCGCAGCGCGGGGAGTCCGGCCGGCGCGGCGATGGTAGCCGCGGGTGGAAAGGCCCGCCCGGGTGCAGTACGATACGCCACCCTTGCATGACTCGGTGATCGCGGCCCAACGCGACGCGCCATGTGGGGGTTTCCGGGGCGGTTCGGCCCGGTGTCGTTTGCGAGTGGAAGACGCCAGCTATGCCCAGTGCTCTTTTTGTCATTCTGCTGACGCTCGGCGGTGCCGGTCTTTACCTCGCCATGCCGGGCGGGCGGTTCCACGTCGGCCGGGCCGCGTTGATCGTGCTGCTCGGGGCGGCGGCGGTGCTGGTTTCGCTGATCGCGCCGCTGGCCGGTCCGCACGAACACGGCCTCTGGCTGGCGTTGTTGGCGCTGGTCGCGGTTGTCGGAGCTTTGCGCGTCATCACCCATCCCCGCCCGGTCTACAGCGCGTTGTACTTTCTGCTGGTCATCATCGCCGTCGGGGGCATGCTGGTGTTGCTGGATGCCACGTTCCTGGCCGCGGCGCTGCTCATCATCTACGCCGGCGCCATCATGGTCACCTACATGTTCGTCATCATGTTGGCCCAGAAGGGCGGCGGCCCGGCACCGTACGACCGCGCCGCCCGCGAGCCTCTGATCGGCGTGGCGACGGGCTTCGTCCTGCTCGCGGCGCTGACCGGCCGGGTGCTGGGCGCCGGGGGCGAGCTCGGCGGCGCGCCCGCGACGCCGGAGGCGAGCCTGTCCAACATCGTCCAGGTCGGTGCCCGACTGCTGACGCAATACGTCGTCGGCGTCGAGATCACGGGGGTTCTGCTGCTGGTGGCCATGGTTGGAGCGATCACCATCGCCCGGCGTCGCGCGGTCACGGAGCAAGAGGGGGAGTTTCGCTGATGCTGGCGGCCTACCTCCTGATCGGTGCGGGATTGTTCGTGCTGGGGCTGATCGGCTTCGTCACCCGGCGTAACCTCATCATCATGTTCCTCTGCACGGAACTGATGTTCCAGGGCATCGTGCTCAACCTCGTGGCGTTCGGGCGCTACCCGCTCGACGGCCATCCCACGCTCGACGGGCAGGCATTCGGGTTGTTCCTGCTCGCGGTGGCGGCGGCCGAGGCGGCTTTGGCGCTGGCCCTGATCGTGTTGCTGTACCGCTACCGCGATACGCTCGATCCCAACGTCTGGAAACTGCTCAAGGACGAATAGCGTTGCTGGCACAGGCTTCGACCACATTGCTGCCCCTCAAGCTGTACGCCACGCTGCCGTTCTGGCCGCTGCTCGGCGCGATTGTCGTCGGGCTGATGATCGCGCTGCGCGCCCGGGCCGAACGGGCCTGGTGGCCGATCGTGGCGACCGTGGCGGTTTCGGCACTACTGGCGATGGTGTTCGTGTTCGACGCCGGTCGAATCACCGCCCACGAAAGCGGGGGCGAAGCTCATGCGACCGCGGCGCAACACGCTGTCGGCGAAACCTCCCGCGAGGTCGCGCACGCCGGGGAAGGTTCCGCGACCGGCGGAGAGTGGACGCCGGAGCCCGCGCGCGTCCCCGGAAAGACCATCACGCTGTTCCGCTGGATCAGCCTCGGCGAGCGGACCAGCCTCCAGGGCGGGCAGTGGATCGCGGCCACGTTCTACTTCGACTCGCTCACCGGCGTGATGATCGGTTTCGTCACGTTCGTCTCGCTGATGGTCGTGATCTACTCGATCGGCTACATGCGCGACCACCACGGACACCCGGAGCGCGGCTACGAGCGGTTCTTCGCGTTTCTGGGGCTGTTTGTGTTCTCGATGGCCACGCTGGTCTTCGCGGGCAATTTCGTGCTGCTGTACCTGGGCTGGGAGCTGGTGGGCCTGTGCAGCTACCTGCTGATCGGTTTTTACTATCCCAAGCCTTCGGCGGCCGCGGCAGCGAAAAAGGCGTTCATCGTCAACCGGATCGGGGACTTCGGTTTCGCGCTGGGCATTTTCTCGATCTACCTGTTCGTCAAGCCGCTGACGCACGCCGGCGAGAACCCGCTCGATTACGCCGTCGTGTTCCATTACATCCACCAGCTCGCGCCGGGACAGATCACGACGATCGGGCTGTTGTTGCTGTGCGGGGCGTTGGGCAAGAGTGCCCAGTTCCCGCTGTATGTCTGGCTGCCCGACGCGATGGAAGGCCCCTCGCCGGTCTCCGCGCTGATTCACGCCGCCACGATGGTCACCGCCGGCGTCTACATGATCGCTCGGTGCAGTCCGATTTTCGCGGCGTCGCAGGCGGTGCTGAACGTCATCGTGGTGCTGGGCGTGATCGGGGCGGTGATGGCCGCGACGATGGCGATGGCCCAGTTCGACATGAAACGGATCCTGGCGTACTCGACCATCAGCCAGTTGGCCTACATGTTTGTCGCGCTGGGTTGCGGAGCACCCGACTCGGGCATTTTCCACGTCTACACGCACGCGTTTTTCAAGGCCCTGCTGTTCCTCGGCGCCGGCAGCGTGATGCACCAGATGGGGCACGTCATCGACCTGCGCAAGTTCAGCGGGCTGGGGCGGATTCTGCCGCATACGCGCAACACCATGCTGGTCGGTTGTTTGGCCCTGGCCGGCTTCCCGTTGCTGGCGGGTTTCTGGAGCAAGGACGAGATCGTCCACGCGTCGTTCCAGTACCACCCGGCAGTCGGTGTGCTGATGCTCGCCACGGCGGCGATGACGGCCTACTACACGTTCCGCATGTACTTCCTGTGCTTCCACGGGCCGACGCGCCTGCCTGACGAAGCCGGTGAACACCCGCACGAATCCCCCCGCGTGATGACCATCCCGCTGTACGTGCTCGCGGTCGGTGCCGCCTTGGCGGGCTACCTGGGGGTCACGGTCGCCGGCGGCGCGCACAGTTTCCTCGGCTTCCTGCGCCCCCACGGGCTGCTCCACCACTACCTGCACGGCAGCACGATCATCGTCGACGAGAACGCCCACGCCGGCGGCGGACTCTGGCTGATGTATCTTTCCGCATTGCTGGCGATCGGCGGGATCGCGGCGGCTTGGCTGCGGTATGGGACGGCCCCGCGCGTCGATCCCGACTCGATCACGCTCGGCAGGCTCTGGAGCATCTGGAACGCCAAATACTACGTGGACGAGTTCTACGACCGGGCGTTCGTTCGCCCGCTGCGCGGGCTCGGGCGGCTGTGCTTCGCGATCGACCGCAACGGCATCGACGGGTTGATCTGGGTCGTGACCGCGGTCCCGCGCGGACTGGGCGCAGGGTTGCGCCTGATCCAAAACGGAGCGATGCAGACATATGCCCTCGGCATGGCGATCGGGGTAACGGCTTTGGTGCTGATCTGGCGCTGGATGGAGGCTGCCGGGGGGTGATCCCCCGGAGCGACGCGATGGCTGCACTCGGTGTCAACCTGCTGATTTTCCTGCCGCTGCTCGCGGCGATTGTCGTTTGGACGCTGCCCGAGCGGCGGGAGGGGCTCGCGCCGCGCATCGCGCTGGCCGTCGGCGTCGTCGTGTTCCTGGTCGCGCTGCCGCTCTGGCTGGCCACGTCGGCGGAGGGCTTGCTGGGACAGACCTCGGCGAGCTGGATCGTCGTCGGTAACGAGGACGTCGGGGGGTTGCGCATCGCGTACCACGTCGCGCTCGACGCCATCAGCGCCCCGCTCGTCGCGCTCACCGGCCTGCTGGTGCCGCTGGCGGTCTGGTGCAGTTTCACGGCGATCAAGCACCGCGTGCGGGAATACTACGCCTGGATCCTGGCGTTGACGGCGGGCATGTTCGGCGTTTTCGTCGCGCGCGACGTGTTGCTGTTTTACGTCTTTTTCGAGTTCACGCTCGTCCCCCTGTACTTTCTGATCGGCATCTGGGGCGGAGCGGACCGGCGCTATGCCGCCAACAAGTTCTTTATTTACACTTTCGTCGGCAGCGTGATCACCTTCGCCGGCATCCTCTACCTCGCGATCCGCGCCGCCGACCTGACCGGCACGAGTGTCATCCATTTCGACCTGCGCATGCTCTCGACGCTGACCGGGTTGAGTGCTGCCGAGCAATCGTTGTTGTTCGTGGCGTTTTTCTGCGGCTTTGCGATCAAGGTGCCGTTTTTCCCGCTGCACACCTGGCTGCCACTGGCCCACACCGAGGCCCCCACCGCCGGCTCGGTGCTGCTGGCCGGCGTGCTGCTCAAGCTGGGCACGTACGGTTTTCTGCGTTTCAGCCTGCCCCTGGTGCCCGCGGGCGCGGTTCATTGGGCGACGGTGATGGGTTGGCTGGCGATCGCCGGCATCGTGTACGGGGCGCTGTGCTGCTGGGTGCAAACCGACGTGAAGAAGCTCGTGGCCTACTCGTCGGTGTCGCACCTGGGGTTCTGCATGCTGGGCATGTTCAGCCTCGTGCCGTTCGGGCTCAGCGGCTCGGTGCTCTACATGATCAACCACGGCATCAGCACCGGGGCGCTGTTCCTCGTCGTGGGCATGATCTACGAGCGTTACCACACGCGCGACATGAACCAGCTCGGCGGCCTGGCCCGCAAGATGCCCGTCATGACGTTCTTCCTCGTGCTGTTCGTGCTGTCGAGCATCGGCCTGCCCGGGCTCAACGGCTTTGTCAGCGAATTCACCGTGCTCTTCGCGGCGTATAACTCGACCACCCTCGGACCGGCCTATGGCGTCGTGGGGGCCAGCGGTATCCTGCTCGGAGCCATTTACATGCTCTACATGGCCGGCCGCGTGCTGTTCGGCCCGCTCAAGGAACCCGCGGGCACGCCCGACACTTCCGCCGGCCTGACAACCGACCTCACGCGGCGGGAAATCGCGATCCTGGTGCCGCTGGCCATCGCGGTCGTCGCGCTGGGCGTATTTCCCCGCGTGATCACGGACTCGCTGGACCCGGCTCTCGACCACCAAGTCATGCAGCGTGTCACCGCCGCCGCTGCCGCGCCGGTGGCGCCGTTCGCATCGGCGACGGTATCGGGCGAAACGCCGAAACACTCAAGCGATCGCCGCACGACGCCGGGTGACACCCGCGGCGACACGATTTTCACTCGGGAAGATTCGCGGGGTCTCGAGCGTCTCCGGGGCCCGGACGCGGGCGTTCCGGAGCTTGCGGCAGGAGGGTTCTGAAGGTGCCGACCGTTAGCGCTGCCGTCTCGCTGGGTTCGCTGCTGCCGGAGGTCCTGCTGGCGGTTGTCGGCTGTGCGCTGCTGATCGTGGGACAGGCGGCGCGGCGTTCGGCCCGCCAGGCGGTGACGTGGATCACCCTCGTGACGCTGATCGTCGCCATCGTGCTGGTTCGTTTCGGCGTCGGGATGCCCGCCGTCGATAGCAGTGTCGTATCGAGCGGGCTGGCGTTCACGAGCCTGACGGCGTTCGCCCGGATGGTGACGCTGCTGCTGGGCGTGCTGATCACGCTGGTGAGCTGGGCCTGTCCGCGTGAAGAGGAGCGCGGCGAGTTTTTCGCCATGATGCTCTTTTCGCTGGTCGGCGTGATGCTGGTGGCCTCCGCGGCCAACCTGGTGATCCTCTTCCTCGCGCTCGAGCTCGTCAGCATCCCCACCTACGTCATGATCGCCCTGAGCCGGTCGAACCCCCGCGCGGTGGAAAGCGCCACGAAGTACTTCTTCCTCGGCGCCGCCGCCGCGGCTCTGACCGC
Organism: Phycisphaerae bacterium; assembly: GCA_026984555.1. Classification (GTDB taxonomy): domain Bacteria; phylum Planctomycetota; class Phycisphaerae; order UBA1845; family Fen-1342; genus JALSRY01. Next base: position 1,783 of record JALSRY010000603.1, on the reverse strand, counting down.
GTTCGGTTTCAGTTATCTTTATGGCGTGATCGGCGGGGCGTCGCTCGACCATGTCGCCATCGGTCGCGTCGCTGAGGCCCTGGCCGATCCCGCCGCACCGGCTCACACGATCGCCGTGATCGGGCTGTTGTTGTCGCTGTTGGGGGTATTGTTCAAGATTGCGGCGGTTCCGCTGCATTTCTACATCGCGGATGTGTACCAGGGGGCGGCGAGTCCGGTAGCCGGACTGCTGGGTTTCGTACCGAAGGCTGCCGGCCTGCTGGCGATTTTCAAGATTTTGACGCTGACACAGTGGAACACGACCGAAGGCACGTTGTTCTGGATCCTGTGGATCGTGGCGGCGGCCACGATGACGGTCGGAAACGTGCTCGCGCTCCAGCAGACCAACATCAAGCGTCTGCTGGCGTACTCGGGCATTGCGCACTCGGGCTACATGCTCGTCGGCATACTCGCGGGCCCGCTGGGAGACGGGATCATCGGCGACGGGACAGCGGCAGTGCTGTACTACGTCGTGATTTACGGCATCGCGAACCTCTGCGCATTTGCGATGCTCGGCGTGCTGCGCAGCAAGGGCCGGCCGGCGGAAACACTGCGGGACGTGGCGGGTTTGCTCCGATATTATCCCTCGTTGGCGCTGCTGATGGCGCTGGCGATGTTCACACTCATGGGGCTGCCGCCCACGCCCGGTTTCTGGGGCAAGCTGTCGCTTTTCGGCAGCGCGCTGGCGGCGGCGAACCTGGTGGACCTCCACCAGAAGTGGATCATCGCGCTCGTCATCATCGCCGTGCTGAACTCGGCGGTCGCGGCAGCGTACTACCTGCGGGTCATCGCGGCGGTGCTGCTCTACGAAACCGACGAGCCGGCCGAGCCGAGCGAACGTCAGGCGCCGCTGATGGGAGGTTTGCTGTGCGGGTTCCTGTTGTTGGCGTTCATGTTTTATCCCAGCCGACTGCTGGCGATGGGACGCAGCGCCACCACCACGCTGCACGAGGCTTCGCAGGCCGTCGTGGCGCCCGCGCCGCCGACCGAACCGGTCCGCACCGCGCTCGCCGAGCCCGAAACGCACTGATCCCGCGTCCCGCCCGCGGTCAACCCCGCCTCGCCGGCGCCAATCACGGAACCACTCATGTGGACGCTTAGCTGGTCCATCCTCTGTGATACCGCCGTCTTCGTTCTGGTCGGCTTTTTCATCGCCGGCCTGATGCGCATGTGGCTGCCCGGCGGATGGGCCATCCGCTGGCTCAGCCAACGCCGCCCGCGATCCGCGTTTCTCGCCACGGTCGTCGGCGCACCGCTGCCGCTGTGTTCCTGTGGCGTGCTGCCGGCGGCGGTGTCGCTGCGCAAGAGTGGCGCCAGCAAGGGCGCGACGCTTTCGTTTCTGATCTCGACCCCCGAGACCAGCGTCACCTCGGTCCTGCTCACCTATTCGCTGCTCGGGCCGCTGATGGCGATTGCCCGGCCGATCGCGGCGTGTATCACCGCGGTACTCGCCGGGTTCATCGAAAACATCTTCGATCGCCGCGAGCACGAGCAGACGGTAGAGACCGCGCCGGCCGCCCCGACCGACACCACCGGGGATGGATGTGGAACGTGTTGTTGTTCGGCCAACGAGGACACAGAAGGCACCCCCGACGAACCAGCGTCCGATGAGCTCGACGAGCGCCGTCCGACGTTCCGCGAGGCGATGCATTTCGCGTTCGTCCAGCTTTTCGACGATATTTTCGGCTGGATCATCCTTGGTGTGATCGCCGCCGCCGCGCTCCAGGTTTATATCCCTCCCTCG
>JALSRY010000602.1 GCA_026984555.1 Phycisphaerae bacterium | reverse complement strand
CAGACGATGCAGGCGATGTACGGCGGAGAGGAACTCGCCACGGTGTTTCTACCTCTGGCCAACGGAATCTGGACCTGTATGGGTACTCCGACGAAAGCGCGCGAGCTCGCGAAAAACGTGGCGCGTGGCGAGCAGCCGTTGTTGCGTGACGATCCGCGTGTCAAACCCGCGCTCGCGTCAATCAGTCCCAATCCCGATATCTTCGGATTGATCGACATCTCGCAGGTCATCCGCGTGGGCTGGGAAGTGACGTCGGCGATTACTCCCAACGCACCCTCGCCGCCGCCCCACCCGCAACCGGCCGGTTCGGGCCCGTCTTTCCTGGTGATGGGGGCGTACCTGCGTCCCGCGGCGATCGAGTTCGAAATCGTCATCCCGGCCGGAAGCATCGACCATGCGTTCCGGGAATTGGATGCCGCCCGCCACCTGCGGTAACCGCTCCCGGAACCGCCCGCCCCTGTGCCGGAAGTCACCGCCGTCCGAGTACGCGATCAAGCGTCTTGGCCAGCGCGTCGCCACGCAGTGCCGCCCCCCGCGCCACGATCTTGCCGGTCCGCCCATCGACCAGAAACGGCGTGGGAATCGCGTGTACGCGATACGCATCGGCGATATCCGCGGCGCCCGCGTAAACCACCGGCCAGGTCGCCTGCTGTTTTTTCAGAAACGCCCGAACTCGCTGGTCCCCGACCCCGCGCGGCCCATCGAGCGAAATGCCGACGATTTCGAACCCACGATCGCGAAAACGCGCATAGGCATTGCGCAAGTGGGGGAACTCGGCCCGGCACGGCCCGCACCAGGTCGCCCAGAAATCGAGCAACACGAGCTTTCCCCCATAATCGCGGGGAAACCGCAGCGTGTCGCCCCCGAGCGTGGTCGCGGTGAACGCCGGCGCCACCTGACCCGCCTGCGGGTTGGCCAGGAACGACTCGTCGCTCGCGCCACCCCCGCGGCCACCATCCGTCCGCCCACGTGCGTTCACCCACACGAGCACGGCGGCGGCGATCAGCAATAGCCACATCGGCGACTGCGAACCCCTGCGCGGGGCGTGAATCGGATTCTCCGCGTTCATCGTTTCTCCGCATCGAGCCACGTCGGAACCGCGCGGCGTTTCCGGTTCCGAACCCGCGTTGGTTGGTCATCATTCGCGCCAACCCTCGCGGCCAACCAGCCTGACGAACCGGCACGCGAGCAGTTCCTGCCGGCGGATGCCCTTCGGGGTGCGCACCAGACGAACCAGCATTTGGCTGTCAGGATCACCCACGGGGATCACCAGGCGGCCTCCGAGCGCCAACTGCCCTTCCAGTGAAGCGGGAATCGCCGGAGCACCCGCCGTAACCAGGATCGCATCGAACAACGCATGCTCCGGCCAACCCTGCGAACCATCGCCGCAATGCAGCGATACGCGGTCGAGACCGAGCCACTCCAGCCGCCGCCGGGCGCCGGCCAGCAACGCCGCGTGGCGTTCGACCGAATACACACGTTCGGCCAGCAGGGCGAGGATGGCGGTTTGGTAGCCCGTACCCGTACCGATCTCCAACACGCGATCGTCGGGCGTGAGCTCGAGCAACTCGGTCATGCGCGCGACCATGTAGGGTTGGGAGATGGTCTGGTCACAGTCCACGGGGAGGGCCGAATCGTGGTACGCCTGCGACGCGACGGCATCGGGCAGGAACCACTCGCGCGGCAGGAGCCGCATGGCCCGCAGGACCGCCGGCGCGTGGATGCCACGCGCGACCAACTGGCTTGATATCATCTCCTCACGTTCGGCGAGCCGCCGGCCCCAACCGTCGCGGGCCTGGATGCGGTGGGTATCCAACGGCGAGGGACGCTCGAACCGCAACACCCGAACGCCGTGGCGGGTGATCTC
>JALSRY010000601.1 GCA_026984555.1 Phycisphaerae bacterium | reverse complement strand
AGGGCCGCGGAAACCCCGTGCCCCTGGGCATCGGCCAACGCGATCGCGACGTGCTCGCGGTCGAGCCGGCACACGTCGTAGAGGTCACCCGAAACGTACTCCAGCGGCTTGTACAGTGTCCGGATGCGCAGGGCATCGCACGCCGGAACCTGCGCCGCGAATAGCTCGTGCTGGACACGGGCCGCGCGGCGTAACTGCTCGTGGTACTGCTCGATGATCCGCTCCCGCGCGGGCGGTACCGGACGACGGCGAAGCGCGTCGAGCGCCCCGCGCATCGACACCATCGTGACGATGCGGGCCGCGAGATCATCGCTTCCCGCCTCGCACACATACGAGACCGGCAGCGCCGGCGGATGCGTCCCCGCCTGCGCAACGGCCCCGCCCGTATGCAACACGAGCGTGGCCCGCGGGTTTCCGGCAATGCGTTCCAGCAGTGCGCGGATGCGCCCAGGATGACCCGCCGTGCGATCCGACGCCACGACCACCACCGCATCGGCCCGCGACTCGACCCCCTGGCGCAACAACTCCTCCGCCGCCTCGAAACTGGCGCTGACTCCCGCGTGTTCCAACGCCGCCCGAAGCCCGTCGGGAACCGCGGGAGCATCGAGCACGACCTGTACATGACCGGCAACCATCATGACGCCTTGCTGCAAACCCCGCGGTGCGCTACCGGCACACCGCCGACGCTTGCATCGGCTTGGCGAAGACGTGACTTGCGTATCGGTGGATGTTTTCGGACGACGCACGCGGACCGGCTCGCCGCCCGAGGCTTCACTCGCCGTCGTGGCTCTCGAAAGTGACGATCGCCTGGTGGAGTTCCTCCGCACTGCCCGCCTTGTCCACCGCCTGGCGAAATGCTTCGATGTTCATCAGACGCGAGATCTTGGCCAACGCCTGGATGTGCGGCCCGGTCTGGTCCGGCGGGCTGATCAACAGCACCACGAACGTCACCGGACGTTTATCGAGACTTTGAAAATCGACCGGCTTGACGGGCTTGCCGGCGGCCATCACCAGCTTCTTGCACCCGTCGCTCTTGCCGTGGGGAATCGCCAACCCGTACCCGATGCCGGTGGTACGCTCGCTCTCACGCTTGAGCACGGCGTCGAGCGCGGCATCCCGGTCCGTCAGGTCGCCGGTCTCCGCCAGCAGATCGACCAGCGCCGTGATGACACCCACCTTGTCCTCGGCGTCGATCGGGACACGAATATGATCCGTGGTCAGCAGCTTGGACAGTTCCATACCGAACCTCAACCTTCGTGGCAGAATCCGGCACTATACCGCCAACCGCCCCCACACGCCAGCACGGCACATCGCCCTATTGCTCCACGTCATCCGTCTCGATCTCGAGCGGCGCGTGGTGATGCGTTTCGGGCGCAGGCTCACGCATGATCCGCCAAAAGCAGAAAATCGTCATCGCCAGCACGAGCGCGATGCTCAGTGTCATGATGGTCGCGCCGGCGGGCGTGAGGCCGGCGACAGGCTTCCCCGGCTCGACGGCGTCAGCCGCCAGGGCCAGCAACTGTCTCGTCAGCACGCTCATTTCGCTGCCTCCCACGCGATGCCCTCATCTTCGACCCGACGAATCGACCGCCCGATCCGCGTCCGACATGCAATATCCGCGAGAACGTACAGCAGAATCAGAAACGCCACGATCCCCAGAAACACGTACCGGGCGATGTTCGCATCAGAGCGCGCCTCGGCGGCCCTCCGTGCAGCGGCCTCCGCCACGCTCAGCTCCTTGCCGTGACCACCCGCCACCGTCGCATCGGCGAGCCATGCCGGCAACTTGGCGGCGTCGATGGCAGCGTCTTTTTCCGCCCCCAGCAAGGCGGCGGTTTTCTGCTCCATCTCCTTCTTGGCCAGTTTCCGCCCGGCGTAGTGCTTCTTGACCACCCCGGCGTAGACCGCCCGGGCCGCGATGCGAGCCTGCTTGTCCGGGTTCATCCGTTCCAGATGTGACGGGGCCGTCTGCCACGTCCAGGCTACCAGGATCGCAACCAGAAAGGCCGGCGTGACGTAGCGCAGCAGCACGGGCATGAAACGCGGCACGCGAAAATCGGCCCCGCGGTTCATCTCCTCGACCCCCCGCTCGGCCCCGATCACCCAACCGAACATCAAAACCATGCCGGTCGCCGCGACAATCATGAACAAATTGCACCAGAAATCGGTGTGGTCGAGCGCCAGCGCGCCCTTGCTGAAGTACATCGTGAACGCCGCCCCGATCGCCGTGACCAGCCCCAGCACGGCCACGCTCGCCCGACGCCGCAGCCCGAACCCGTCTTCCAGAAACGCAATCGCCGGCTGGAGCATGCTCAAGGAACTGGTGACGGCGGCGAGGAAGAGCAACCCGAACCACATCGCCCCGAACAACCGCCCCAGCGGCATGAAGTGCATGATCGCGGGCACCGTGATGAAGCCCAGGTCGAACGTGCCGCCCTTGGCACCTGCGGCCCCCAGAAACAGGAACGCCGCCGGCACAACGATCATCCCCCCCAGGATCACCTCGCAAAACTCGTTGGTACTCGAAGCACTCAGCGACGTCAGCACGACGTCATCGTTCTCGCGCAGGTAGCTCGCATACACGAGAATCAGACCGAAACCCACGCTCAGCGAGAAGAAAATCTGTCCCGCCGCCGCCAGCCACACCTTGGCATCCCGCAAGCGGGCCCAGTCCGGGTTCCACATGAAGCCCAGGCCGGCGGAGATATGCGGCAGCGTAAGCACGCGCACGAGGATGACGATCGCGCAGAGAATCAGCAGCGGCATGGCCCACTTGCAGAAACTCTCGATCCCTTTCGTGACGCCGCGGTAGATGATCACGAAGTTGACCAGAAAGCTGAACAGCACGACCCAGATCATGCGCCCGCCGGCCAGCAGGCTTCCGTGAGCCTTGAGCCCGCAGTTGGTATGGAAGAAGTCCCTCGTGGCGCCGACGACCGCCTTGATCTGGTCCGCATGACCGCTGGCGTTGCGCGTCGTTTCCGCGAACAGGTGATCGAAGCGGCCGGTGGCGAAGTGAATCGCGTAGTCCAGGCACCACGCCTCGAGCAGGATGTAGTACATGTAAATCACGACCGGGACGAGCAGCGCCAGCGCCCCGAGCAGCTTGGCCGGGCTGCGCCGCCAGATCGCGAACATGATCCCCGGCGCGTTGTTCTGCCCGTAGCGCCCGCCCAGCCGGCCGATGGTCCACTCGCACCAGGCGATGGGAATGCCCACCAGCAGGAAGCTGAGAATGTACGGAATCATGAACGCGCCGCCGCCGTTGTTGACGGCCTGGCCCGGAAAACGCAGGAAGTTGCCCAGCCCGACCGCGGAACCGGCCACGGCCAGCACCACGCCGATGCGCGACCCCCAGTTCTCCTTGCGCTGGCACCCTTCGACCGGTTGCGTGCTCATCTGCGGTGCTCTCCCAAGCGATGTCGAAGATGCGGATGGCCCGGCCCGTGACGGGTGGTCCGGAAAAAGTCAGCGACCGCGCCGGAACCCTTTGCAGGCGAATCTTAGCGGTCCAACCCGGCTCGGACAACGGTTGCCGCCCGGCGGTAGGGCTTGTATGTTCCACGCCATCGCCGATCGCTTCTTCGACGACGCGGAGTTGTCATGCACAATCTGGAAGACCTTGCCAGCCATTTCTCCACGACCATCTGGGCCGAGCCGTTGTTCTTCCTGTTGCTCGGCTGCGGACTGCTCTTCTCGATCGTCACGAAGTTCATCCAGTGGCGTATCCTCACGCACGGCTACGCATGCATCCGCGGGCACTACGACCGCCCGGAGGACACCGGCCACATCAACCACTTCCAGGCCCTGTGCGCCGCCCTGTCGGCCACCGTCGGGCTGGGCAACATCGCGGGCGTCGCCGTCGCCATCTCGCTGGGCGGGCCCGGCGCCGTGTTCTGGATGTGGGTGGTCGGCCTCTTCGGCATGGCCCTGAAATTCATGGAATGCACGCTCGCCGTCATGTTCCGCGACGTGCGCGACGTGCCCGACCCCGACGCGCCCGCGCTCGTCGAACAGGACGCCGAACTGGGCGCGCTCGAATACGCCGATCAGGAACCGCCCGATCCGCATCCCTCCACGCCCCGGGCGCGCGGCGAGGTCCGCGGCGGACCGATGTGGTACATCCAGAAAGCCCTCGTCGATCCGCTGCGCGAGCGCGGCAACATCCTGTGGATCGTCTTCAAGACCCTCGCGGTGCTCTTCGCCGTCTCGACCGTGCTCAATTCCCTCGGCGGGGGAAACATGTTCCAGGGGTGGAACGTCGCCAACACGCTCAAAAGCTACTTCCACGTGCCGGTGGCCCTGTCGGCGGCGATCGTCGCGGCCCTGGTGGCGCTGGTCATCATCGGCGGGATCAAGCGGATCGGCAACGTGGCTTCCAAGCTCGTACCCTTCATGTGCGTGGTGTACGTGCTCGGGGCCTTGTACGTGATCATCATGCACGCCGGCGATGTGGGACACTACCTGGGCATGATCTTCAAGGCGGCGTTCACGCCCGAGGCCGAGGCGGGCGGGTTCGCCGGCGCGACGATGTGGATCGCCTTCAAGCAGGGGTTGCGCCGGGCCTGCTTCTCGAACGAAGCCGGCGAGGGCTCCGCCGCCATGGCCCACGCCGCCGCCAAGACCGAAGAACCGATCCGCGAGGGGATTGTCGCGGGCATGGGGCCGTTCATCGACACGATCATCATTTGCACCATGAGCGCCCTCGTCCTGCTGATGACGGGCACCTGGAACCGTCCCCCCGTCGGAACCGTCGCCGCCGTCCAGGGTGACACGCTGATCGTCGCGTGCGGAGGTGCGCTGCCGCCGAGCATGGCCCCGCTCTACGCCGCCCGGGTGCAACCCGGCAACGGACGCAACCTGGCGGTGTACGTCGAGCGAGGCGACAGCGAGAAGCTCAAGACACTCGACGTCCCCATCGCCGAGGTCCAGACCCGGCCCGGCGGCACCGGCTGGGAAGCGATCCGCTCCATCAAGCTCGACCTCAGCGCGGTCAGCGGCAAAGACCGCGACAAGATCGAGCAGATCAAACCCGGCCAGCCCGTCCACCTCGCGATGGACGGCGCCGACCTGACCGCGTTCGCCTTCGACACCACCATCCAGGGCTTCGGCATGTACATCGTCACGCTGGGCGTCTGCCTTTTCGCGTTCAGCACGATGATCAGTTGGAGCTACTACGGCGAGAAAGGCGCCGAGTATCTGTTCGGACCGGGTGCGATCCTGCCCTACAAGTTCCTGTTCGTCATCTTCGTGTTTCTCGGCATGATCATTCGCAAGTTTTCGTCCGTGTACGACTTCTCCGACGGAACGACCGGACTGATGGTGCTATGCAACCTGCCGGCGGTGCTGCTGCTATCCCCGCGGGTGCTCCGCGCCGGTCGCGACTATTTCCGCCGACTCGACAGCGGCCAGATGGCGCGGCAAGATCAGCCCCGCACATAGTGTGCCCCCCGGCAGCGCGCGGCCGGCCCGGCTGCGAGGATATAATTCGCTGCGTGCGGAAGGAATCCAGGAATGCCCCGCCCCGACCCGGTAGAGAACAAACCGCCGCAACACCGCAAGAGCCGCCTCGCGGCGACGCTCAAGATTCTGCTGCGCACACGCATCACCGCCGGCCTGCTGGTCGTCATGCCCATCTGGATTACGATCCTGCTGATCCGGTTCGTGTTCCAGATCATGCGGGACTCGTCCCAATGGGTCGTGCTGGCCGTCCTCCGCACCGAGTGGTTCCAGAAACACGTCTGGCAACTTCACATGGCCACGGGCGAAAAACTCGATATCGACCAGTTCCTCAGCGAGCACCGGGCCATCTATTGGGGCATCGCCCTGCTGTCGGTCTTCTTTACGTTCTGTACACTCTACCTCATCGGCCTGACCACGCGCAACATCGTCGGCCGGCGGATCATCGCCTCGATCGAGCGACTCGTCGACAAGGTGCCCCTGGTCAAGACCGTCTACCGCTCGTCGAAGCAGATCCTCGCAACCTTCACCGGCGAACAGTCGAACGAGTTCCAGCGAACCGCGCTGATCCCCTTCCCGCAGGAAAAAATGCGCTCCGTCGGCTTCATCACCGCGGTCTTCCCCGACTCCGTCACCGGCGAGGAACTCGCGACCGTTTTCATCCCCACCACCCCCAACCCCACCACCGGCTACCTGCAAGTGCTGCGTCGCAAGGATCTCGTCGAGCTCGATTGGAGCGTCGAGGACGCCGTGCGCACGATCATGTCGGCCGGCATCCTCCGGCCGGATTTCCTCACGATCGTCCCGGGCAGCCACTTGGGCACCACCGCCGATGCGCCGGCCCAGCCGTCCGCTCTCTCGCAAACCGCGCCCGCACCACCGGCGCCGTCACCCGCACCCGGCCCGCCGGCTTCCGGCCCGGAGCGCGCCGAGCCGAGCCCGTAAGCGCATCGCTCCCCGCCCGCGCATCAGCCACGCGTCGTCGCCGGTTAACGCTCTGAGGGAACGGGAGTGGATGGGAATCGAACCCACCAGAGACTGTCGAAACAGCCTCTCCTTGGTTTTGAAGACCAGGGGACCCACCAGGAATCCTGACACTCCCGGAATGTCCGCCGGCGCCCCGCTTACGCCGACAGGTGCTTGAGCACGTGCTCGCGGCAGTTCTTGAGCGTGACCCCGAAGCTCGCGAGGACGCGCTGCGCCGTGCTGCCGTCTTCGCGAAGCAGCGCCAGCAGGAGATGTTCGCTGCCAATCTGCTGAGCCTCGAGCTGCGTCGCCTCGTCGATCGCGTGGGCGAGCACGTTTCGGTAGTGCGGCGAGCCCGGCAACCGGCCGAAAACCCACGTATCCTCCATGTCGCGCTTGAGGATTTCCTCGGCGGTCTTGCGGGCGTTGTCCTCGTTGATGCCGAAATCTTCGAGCACGCGAACGCCCACCCCCTCCCCGGTCCGCAGGATGGCGAGCAGAATGTGCTCCGTGCCGACATAATCCAGCCCATACTCACGCGCGATGGCCTGGGCCGTTTTCTTGACGATCTGCGACGCGTTGTTGTCGAGTTTCGGGTACGGCATAAGCGACGTTCCTACCCCGCCCAGTACTTGATCGCCAATTTATACCCGAGAGAGAGGACCGCCACAAGAACGGTGAACAGCAACGTGATCTTGAGCAGGCGCAGGCGATGACGCAATTCGCGGTCGCGGGCCTCGCGCAACTGCCGGTGCAGATCGAGCATCTTCTCGTCGATCCGCTGCTCGATCTCGCCCAGCTTGGCGTCGACGCGCGCTTCGATCTCGTCGAGTTTCGCCGCGATGTACTCGTCCGCCGCCCCGCGCAGCCGCTCCGTCGCCGCGTGGAGCACGTTCACCTTCCAACTGGCTTTCTCGGGCGGCGGCGACTGGGCCGGCGAGGCCTGCTCGTCATCCTCCTCGATCGGCTCGACCGGCTGGCCGCGGGCGATCGCCACCACCTCCCGGGTCAGGTCGCGCACGCCGCGAAGAAACCCACGCACTCCCCCCGCCGAGCCCGTCGCCGCGCCGCCCGGTCCTGATACCGGCCGGCGGGCACCTCCCGCGCGCGCCGGGCCACCGCCAGCTTCGGACCGCTCCCCGTGTTCCCGTCGCCCATTCGACATGCCTGGTTTCCGCTCAGACCAGCGTGTGCAAGTACCCTACGACGCCCAGCAGCGCCACCAGCGCGGCAATCTGCAACAGCTCGCCCCGCACCGGCCGGATGCGCATCGTGAGCAACTGGTACGATACGTAGGTCCGCAAGAATTCCTTGTGTCGCTCGGGGCCGGCCAGCAGCCGCACCACCTGCCACACACTGCTGATCGTCAACAACAGTGTGTACGTTCCGAGAAACAGGAACAGCGTCGTCCGATAAAACGCGAACAGGTCGAACCCGTCCATCCCCAACGCCTCACGGTCGCATCAACGCCTCACGCGCGATCCCCGCGAACAGGGCCGAGCCGATCCGCACCAGCGTCGCCCCCTCCTCGATCGCAACCTCATAATCGTTCGTCATCCCCATCGACAAATGCACGCACGCCGGCCCCGCCAACCCGCGCTCCTGCAACGCTCCCAGGATCTCCCGCAGCCGCGCGAACGTCGGCCGAACCGTTTCCGCATCCGGCACGAACGGCGCCATCGTCATCAATCCACGCCAACGGATGTGGTCGGCGCCCCCGATCGCTTCGGCCAGCGCGTCGATCTCCTCCGGCGGCGCACCGGACTTGCTCGCCTCCCCCGCGATGTTCAGTTCAATCAGTGCTTCGACCGTCCGCCCCATCCGCGCCGCCTGCCGCTCAACCTCCTGGATCAGGCGAACCGAATCCAGCGAATGGATGATCCGCACGTGGCGCAGCAATGCCCGCACCTTGTTGCGCTGCAAATGACCGATCATGTGCCAGCGCGGCGAACCACCCCCGGCACACGCGTCGAGCTCCGCATCCGTCGAACCCAGCTCCGCCGCCCGCCGTTCGATCTGCTGCACGCGGTTTTCGCCAAGGTCCGCGACGCCCAGGTCCAGCAGCGCCCGGACGACGCCCATTCCGACGTACTTCGTCACCGCGACGAGACGCACATCTTCCGGCGGACGCCCAACCCGCGCACACGCGCCGGCAATCGTCTCCTGCACCCGCGCGAGGTTGTCGCCGAGCTGCTGGCGAAAGCCCTCGTCACTGCTCATGTCACGTTTCCTCGCACGCACCAGGCGGCGCCCAGCCCCGGCTGGCGAACCGGGCTGCCTCGTCTCCGGCGATGCTATCCGCGCCAGACGAGCCGGTGCTCCGCCGAGCGCTCGCGTGCCCGCGTGCCCGCGTCCTT
>JALSRY010000600.1 GCA_026984555.1 Phycisphaerae bacterium | reverse complement strand
ATCCAGGCGTGGAAGGCGGGCCTGACCTACATCTCGACCGCCGACCTCGAAAACCACTACCTCGCGCGCGGGCGAGTACCGAACGTGATCCAGGCGTTGATCTCCGCCCAGCGGGCGAACATCCCACTCGATTACCAGACGGCCTGCGCGATCGACCTCGCCGGACGGGATATCGTCGACGCCGTCCACACCAGCGTGAACCCCAAGGTCATCGACTGTCCGAATCCCGCGGCCGGCCGCACCACGATCGACGCCGTGGCCAAAGACGGTATCCAGCTCAAGGTGCGGGCCCGCGTCACCGTCAAGACACACATCCAACGGCTGGTCGGTGGAGCGACCGAGGAAACCATCATCGCGCGCGTCGGCGAGGGCATCGTTTCCGCGATCGGCTCCGCCGAGTCCCACAAAGACGTGCTGGAAAACCCCGACGAAATCTCCAAGGCCGTGCTGGCCAAGGGGCTCGACGCCAATACGGCGTATGAGATTCTCTCGATCGATATTGCGGATGTGGACGTTGGTGTGAACATCGGCGCCCGGCTCCAGGCCGACCAGGCCGAGGCCGACAAGAAACGCTTCCAGGCCGAGGCCGAGAAACGCCGCGCGATGGCCATCGCTCAGGAACAGGAAAACATCGCCAAGGTCGCGGAAAACCGCGCGCTGGTCGTGCTCGCCGAGGCGGAGGTGCCCAAAGCCATCGCCGATGCGTTCCGCAGCGGCAACCTCGGCCTCCTCGACTACTACAAGTTCCAGAACATCCAGGCCGACACCCGGATGCGCCGCCGTATCGCCGGCGACGAGGACGAACCCGAGGGCGAGGTCAAGAAATAGGCATCTGCGCCGCCCGCGGCGATGCGACCCAACCCCGCGCGACCCGCCGCGAGAGGTGCCGATCCCGGCGATGGGTATGGTGCGTAGCCCCGGCGAACATGTACTCTCGCTTCGTGTCGGCGGACGCCGGCGCGAGGCGCTGGTCGTCGTCCCCGAGGCGTGCTCGGCAAACCCGGCGCAGCCCCGACCGCTGGTACTCGTGTTTCACGGCGCGGGTTCGACCGGCCGCCTGGCGGCGATCGCCACGGGCTTTACCGAAAAGGCGCAGCGCGAGGGGTTTTTCGCGGTCTATCCCGAGGGCGTGCGGCCAAACCCGGACCGCCGGGCGAGCTTCCTGCGCAATCCCCCGTTCTTCAACGTCGGCTCGAACATCGGCTACGCCGAACGGGCCGGCATCGACGACCGCGGCTTCGTGCGGGCGCTGGTGGCCGAGCTGCGCCGGCGATTGCCGGTGGACCCGCGGCGCATCTACGCCACCGGGTTTTCGAACGGAGCGTCGATGGCGTTCCTGGCGGCGATGGAGCTGCCCGAACAGATCGCCGCCATCGGTCCCGTGGCGGGGCACCTGTGGCGTTTTTCGCCGGCGCCGACCCGTCCGGTACCGATGATCTACATCATCGGCACGGCCGACCCGCTCAACCCGATGGAAGGCGGCGTCGTGCGCTCCCCGTGGGGGCGCGACGAGCCCCGCCCGCCGGTCGCGCGCTCCGTGCGCACCTGGGTCCGCTGGGTCGGTGCCGATCCGGAGCCGCGACTGGTGAGCGAAACCGCGGGCGTGCGGCGTGTTCGTTTCGAGGGCGGCCCGAACGGCGCGGACGTCGAGTTCATCACGATCGCCGGCGCCGGCCACGTCTGGCCTGGTGGCCCGGACATCCTCGCGGAGCGCATCGCCGGCAAGAGCACCGACAAGCTCGACGCCACGGAAACGATCTGGGATTTCTTCTCACGCCACCCCGCGCCGGCTGCGCGCGACGCGGACCCCGCCGAGCCACGGCCGACGTGATCGGCGCCAGCCTCGTCGTGTTGCGATAGAATCCCCGCGGAAACCGGAGCCGGCTGATGACAACAGCGCGCACCATTCTGGGAATCGAGTCGTCGTGCGATGAGACCTCCGCCGCGGTCGTCGTCGGCGGGCGTGACGTGCGTGCCAACATCGTCAGCTCGCAGGTGAAGCTGCACGCCAAGTATGGCGGCGTGGTGCCGGAAATCGCCGCCCGCGCCCATATCGAGCAGATCCGCCTCATCATCGAGCAGGCTCTGGACGCCGCACGGCTGCATGCCCGCGACCTCGACGCCATCGCCGTCACCGCCGGACCGGGGCTGGTCGGCTCGTTGCTGATCGGCGTGACGGCGGCCAAGGTGCTGTCCCTCGCGTTCGATCTGCCGCTGGTCGCCGTGAATCACATCGAGGCCCACGCCACCAGCGCCGCCCTCGCCGTCGACCCGCCACCCTGGCCGGCGGTCGCCCTGGTCGTCAGCGGGGGGCACAGCTCGATCTATCACGTCCGCGGCTTTCTCGACATGGAGTTGCTCGGGCAAACGACCGATGACGCCGCCGGCGAAGCCTTCGACAAGGTCGCCGCAATCCTCGAACTGGGCTATCCCGGCGGGCCGGTGATCGACCGGATCGCGCAAACCGGCGACCCCGCCGCCATCGCCTTCCCGCGCACATGGCTCCACGAACCACACTTCGATTTCTCGTTCAGCGGGCTCAAGACTGCGGTGCTCTACCACGTCTACGGCAAGGGCGAGAAGTACGGATCGGCTGCACACCTGAGCGCGCAGCAACTCGCCGACGTCGCCGCCAGCTTCCAGGCCGCCCTGATCGAGCCGCTCATCACCAAGACCGTCCGTGCCGCCCAGCACGTCGGCGCTCCCCACGTCGTCGTCGGGGGGGGCGTCGCCGCCAACAGCGCCCTGCGCGCCGGCCTCCGGCGCGCCTGCGAAGAAGCCGGCCTGCACCTGCACCTCACGCCCATCGAATACTGCGGCGACAACGCGGCGATGATCGCCATGCTCGGCCACGAGTTGTTCCAGGCCGGCCGGCTGGCCGACCTTTCTCTCGAACCGCACGGCGGCCTGCTGCGGCCCCCACGCCACAAGCGACGCAAGACCCGCCGGGGATCGTAGCGTCCGGGCGGCCGGGCTCTGGCGCACCGAACGGGCCACGCCGCGTTCGAATTCCCCCGGCCCGCCGGGCGTGGCACACCAGATCACTGCCTCGCGGGGGTCAACGACCGGCCGTTGGCCAGCGTGCGCTCGGGGCCGCCGACGTCCGATCATGGTTTCCCGCCTGTGCGTGGCACGCAGACACACGCCAGGGGCTGGTGACAACGGCTCGACAAGCTATAATACGGGGTTCATGCGACCCAGGCTTTCACAGATCGCGACGCACGCCACCTGTTGCGTGGGGCTGCTGCTCGTCTCGGCGGTGCAGCAAAAACTCTGCGCGCTGCCGCCGGCGCATCACGCGGCCGGCGTTCCCCGTGCGCAGCGATCCGGGGAGCACCCCCAACACCACCAGAAGACGCGCCCCCGCTTGACGTTGACCGCGCTCGTGCCCGACGTGGCACCGCCGCGCTGGCCCGGGCACCTCCGGCTGGCCGCGACACAGCGGGGCAAGCCGCTCCCGCCGGCAACCTGGTGTCGCGGCGACGGCAGTGCCGAGCGCTTCGGTCCGTGTGTTCCGGCGGCGGCGGATGCTTTCGTGCTGCGGCGCGCGGCATTTCGGCCGGCCGTCGCGACGATTACCGGCGGCTCGACCCTCCACAGCATCCAGCGCAGCGCGGGACTCTTCAGATCAACGGTGTTGCGAACGGGCCCGCCGGCGGTGTGACCGGCTGGGGGAGGCGTCCGGCATCGGCGCGGAAGGGCGCCACGTGCCGGGGCGACCGTTGCGCTCCCGCAATCGCACGCTGGATCGACGGCGGCCGGCGATTTGCTCCCCCGTGATGGCGGCCGAGGCCACGCGACCTCGCGAACGCATTCTCCCGGGAACCAGGTTCGGCGCCCCCGCGCCGAAACTCGCCTTTTCTTGGCCAAACCCAATTTCAGGAACGACGATATGTGGGAAAAAAACCTGACCCAGCGGCTCATCACCATCGGCGTCGTGCTGGCGATCGGTATCTGGATGATGATCCCCCCCAAGGAAAAACTCCGCGGCGGGCTCGATATCGAAGGCGGCGTGTCGCTGATCTACGAGATTCAGGAAGAACCCGGCGAGAACAACCCCAACCTCGCCGAACAAATGAAACGCCTGCTCCAGCGACGCGTCGATCCGCGCGGCGTGTACGACCTCAAGTGGCGTGTGCTCGGCCGCAATCGGCTCGAAATCCAGATGCCGCTCCCGCCCGCGGAAAACAAGAAGCTCAAGGCCGAGTATGTCGCCGCCCGCGAAGAGCTCCTCAAGATCAACATCCGCCGCAGCGAGTTGGAAGATGCCCTGCGCCTGCCGCCCGACCAGCGCGAGCAGGAGTTCGCGAAACTGGTGCGGGGCGTTCCGCAGCGTGAGCAGTTGCTCAAAGAGGCCGCCCAGGCCTACGACGCCTACGCCCGCGCGATCGAAGCGCTCAAGCAGGCCCAGGCTGCCGCCGCCGCCGGAAAGGGCGAAGCCGCGACACAGCCCACCAGCCAGCCGGATCTCAAGAAGCTGCGGCTGGCCCGGCGTGACGCGGAAGAATCGCTCGACGACGCGATCCAGGCCGTGTTGGACACCAATTTCGACGATCGTCGTTTCCAGGAAGCCCTGGAAATGGATAAGAACTCGAAACGGCGCAAGGCCAGTCTCGAGGATCTCAAGGCCCGCTACCCCGGCCTGTCGCACCAGATCGACGCCGTTGTCGAGAAATACGAGATCTGGAGCTCTCGGCGCGGCGTGCTGGAAGGCCCGGCCGACTTGCAACGCCTGTTGCGTGGCGCCGGTGTGCTCGAGTTCCGCATCCTCGCCGACCCCAGCCCCGAGAACGTCACCAAGTACGACCTCTACCGCAAGCGACTCCACGAGCAGGGACCGCGACCGCTACCCGAGGACACCTACCAGTGGTTCAAGGTTGACAACCCCCTGTCGTTCTTCGATATCGACTCGCCTTCCGAGCTGCAAAAACTCAACCCGGTCACGGACTCGCGGATCGCCAGCCATTACGTCGCGGACAAGTACCAGGACGACTGGTATGTCTTGGCCAAACGCGGTGCCGAGAACGGCCTGCTGCACAGCAAGCACGGTGGCGCGCGGTGGCGCCTCAAGCGGGCCGCCCGCACGCGCGACCAGATGGGCCGGCCCGCCGTCGCGTTTTCGCTCGATCCGGTCGGCGGTGAGCTGTTCGGCAAGCTGACCGGCCGCAATATCGGCAAGCCGCTGTGCATCCTCGTGGACAACGTGGCCTATTCGGCTCCGACCATCCGCTCGCGCATCACGACCGACGGAATCATCACCGGCGATTTCAGCATCCGAAAGGTGAACTACCTGGTGCAGACGCTCCAGGCCGGTTCGCTGCCCGCCCGACTCAAGGATACCCCCCTCAGCGAACGCACGATCGGATCGAGCCTCGGCCACGAAAACCTGCGCAAGGCGTTCCGCGCCGGTGTGGCCGGACTGATCGCGGTCGGCATCGTGATGGCGGGCTACTACCTCGTGGCCGGCCTGATCGCCGATTTCGCGCTGGTGATGAACATCGTCCTCGTGCTGGCGGTCATGGCCATGCTCGGGGCGCGGTTCACCCTCGCCGGCATCGCGGGCATCATCCTCACCATCGGTATGACCGTCGACGCCAACGTGCTGATCTTCGAGCGCATGCGCGAGGAAAAGGCCCGCGGCTCGTCGCTGCGGATGGTCATCAAGAACGGCTACGACAAGGCGTTCAGCACCATCATCGACGCCAACGTCACCACGCTGCTGACCTGCGTCATCATCTACTGGGTCGGCAGCGAGGAAATCAAGGGGTTCGGCCTGACGCTGGGCTGGGGTATCGTCACCAGCTTGTTCACCGCCCTGTTCGTGACCCGCACGCTCTTTACCCTGCTGATCAAGTACAACGTCATCAAAGACATCAAGATGCTGCAACTGATCGGTGTGCCCAAGATCGACTGGTACGCCAAACGCAAAATCTTCATCCCGCTTTCGCTGTTCCTGATGCTCGGCGGGCTCGCCCTGCTCTATGACCGCGGTCTGCACGACACGCTGGATGTCGAGTTTCTCGGCGGTGTCAGCGCCGAGGTCAAACTCAAGGACTCCGCCGCCGACAAGTACAACGACGTCACCATCGAGCAACGCCTCAAGGAAGTCGGCAGCGAAATCAGCGAAAAAGGCGCCCTGCTCGCCAACGCCGTCGTCGAACCCGTCGCCGGCGAAGCCGGTACGTTTCGCATCAAGGTGCCCGGCGTGAGCAACGAGCTGCTGGCCGCCATGATCACCGAGCCGCTCGAATCGCAAAACCTGCTGCAACGCGGCGGCGTCAACACCACCAGCGAGGAAGGCGTCGTGATCGTCCAGGCCAGCGACCAGGCAAACCTGGAAAAGCTCACCAACGCCGTCCACGAACTCGGCGGCAAGGGCCTGCTGGCCATTCCCCCCGCCGGCGACAACATCGGCCAGGCCAATATCGGCATGGTCTCCGAAAGCGGCCTGAACGAAAAACCCGGCCTGCGCTGGAATATCACCACCACCGAAACCAACAAGGCCCTCGTCAAGTGGGCCCTCCAACACGCTTTCGGCGATGACCTCGATATCCAGCCCCGCATCGGCTACATCTTCCGCGGCGACCACGACCACGCCTTCCCCATCACCAACCGCCGGCTCGAAGCCGTCATCACCGGCCTGCCGCAAGGCGCCGGCGGCGACGTGACCGACTACCTCGGTGGAGCGGCCCTGTGGTTCGACGAGCTCTCGCCGCCCCAAACCCTGACCGCGATTCAGATGCGGCTGCGCAACATGCGGCTCCAGCCCGACTACCAGAACATGCCCTGGCGTGATTTCAAGGTCTTCGGGATCAAGCAAGCCGGCAAGGACGCTGCCGGCGCCACACTCTACAGCAGCGTCGTGATCGCCGTCGGCGACCCGCAAATCAGCTACAGCCAGTCGCCCGAGGCCTGGCTCCAGGAGCTCGCCCAGCCCGAGCAGAACCTCGCGATGGCCGCGTTCGACAAGGAGCAGACCCTGCGCAAGGTCACACAGTTCAAGCCGCAGATCGCTTCGCAGTCGAAGACCCGGGCCGGCGTGGCGCTGATCCTCTCCTGGGCCATGATCATCGCGTACATGTGGATCCGCTTCGGCCGGCCGATCTTCGGTATCGCCGGTGTCGTCGCCCTGATCCACGACGTCCTGATCGCGCTGGCGTTCGTCGGCATCAGCGGGTGGATCGGCGGCAAGAACCACCCCATCGGCAACGCCCTGCTCATCAGCGACTTCAAGATCGACATGACCATCGTCGCCGCCTTCCTGACGATCATCGGTTACTCGATCAACGACACCATCGTCGTGTTCGACCGCATCCGCGAAACGCGCGGGCGACTCGGACAGGTCACGCCCGAGATCATCAACCAGAGCATCAACCAGACGCTGTCGCGTACCTTGCTCACCAGCTTCACCACCTTCGTCGTGCTGTTGGTGATGTACATCTTCGGCGGCAGCAGTATCCGCGGCTTCAACTACTGCATGATGATCGGCGTCATCACCGGAACGTACTCGTCGATCGCCATCGCCTCGCCGCTGTTGATGATCAGCTTCGGCCGCAGCCACGCGCGCCACGGCGTCGCGGTGGCTCGGGCCTGACGCCGGAAAACGGCGCCTGTCGAGTTACCGACGGGTTGCTATAATGCGGGGCGCCTGCGTCATGCGGACGCGGGCGCCTCGCGTTTTTTCTGGGGTGCCGAGCCATGCGTGCCGAAGTCAAAGCAGGTCTGATCGTCGCTTTCGTGGTGTTCGCCGGCGGAGCCATCTGGCTGCTCAGCCGCAAGTCCGACAAGCTCGACTCACTGCCGATCTCCAAGGCGGAAACCGAGGCCGCCGGCGGCGGGAGCGTGAAGCTCGCCCCCGAGCCGACACCGTTCGCCCAGGTGCCCGAGCGCCCGCGCAACGCTCCCGCGACGACGCCCGATCACCGCCGCGCCACGCCCCCGCCCGCTCGACGCCAGCCGCTGGCCGGACGCGCCAAGACCGCCGATCACAAGCCCACGGATACCACGCCATCCCCCGGCGCCATCACGCACACGGGCCGGCCCGCCGCGGAACCCCCCATCGCCGAAGTGCCGCCCGCCGGCCCGCTCGCTCAGCCCTTGTCGCCTCCCTCGGCCGGTCCGCTCACGAAACCCGCGCCGTCCGGCACACCCGCCGCCACCCCCCGCGCCGCCGAACCGGCTCCCAAGACCACCGCCGGCACCGCTCCCGCGAAGTTGCCCGCCGTCCCGCCCGCCAAGGGAATCAAGACCGCCGATACCAAACTGCCGACGATCATCCCGCCACGCAAACGCAGCCCGCTCGCTCCCGAGCCCGGTCGCGTGGGAGCTTCGCCGGCGACCGGCTCCACGCGCTACAAGACGTATACGGTCGAGCCGGGTGACCGGCTGATCGACATCGCGCGGGACGAGTACGGCGACGGCAAGCTCTGGAAGGCGATCGTCGCCGCCAACCCGGATCTCGAAGACCCCGATCGGCTGCTCGTCGGTCAGAAGCTCAAGCTGCCGCCGCTGGAACAAGCCCGCAGGCTCTTGCACCCTGGCGCATCCGCGGAGATCGCCAAGCCGGCACTCCGCCCCACGGCCCAGCCCGGTGGCGCGAAAACCAAGCCCACCGCCGGCACTACCTATGTCGTCGGACCGGGAGATTCGCTCATCAAGATCGCCCGCAACGTCCTCGGCGACGCGTCGCGCTGGAAAGAAATCTACGAGATGAACCGCGACGAGCTCGACTCTCCCGACCTGATCGTCCCGGGGATGAAGCTGCGTCTGCCCGCGAAGAAAAACGCGACCAAGAGCAC
>JALSRY010000599.1 GCA_026984555.1 Phycisphaerae bacterium | reverse complement strand
CCAAGACTGTGGCACCGGTTTGTAACCGGTGGCGGATGGTGCGGTCGCGGGGGAAACGCCCAAGCGCTTGCGTTCGGCAGCGAGGCGCTTGTTGAGCGCGTGTCGCAGGAGTTCGGGCAACCTCGGCTCGGGCCAGGGCGGCGGCTGGTTGCCGAAGACGATGTAGCGCTGGTCCTCGCGGCCGAGTCGGCCGATGAGCCAGATCCAGGTGTGCGGGAACTCTTCGCCGCGACTCTCGATTTCGGCTCGGGCGCGGCTCTGGAAGAGGATGTAGTGTTTCGGGCTGGCGACGAACAGGGCCAGCGTGTCGCCGCGCAGGTAGCGGATGATTTCCTCGCCGACGCGTTGCATTTCCCAGGCGAGGTTACGGCGGCCGTGTTCCTCCTTGAGCAGTTCGAGCTGATCGATCACGCGGGGGAACCGGACGTCGCTGTACCAGATGTAGCGGGGATCCTGGTGGCCGATCTGGCGGAGCGCCGCGCGTTGACCGGGATCGAGGGTGCGGAGCTGGGCGGCGAAGTCCCGCATCGGCCGCTGCGTTCCGAGGATCGGCATCAGGCAGGGCCAGGCCCACAGCCAGGTGAGCCAGGTTCCCCCGACGAGCGCCGCGAATGCCGCCTCGGCCCGCCGGCGGTGGTAGAGCCAGGCGGCAAGGATCGCACCGGCGGAGAAGATCGCCGCGGCGACGGCGTAGGGGTGCCAGACCTCGGGCCAGGTGTAGAGTCCCTTGGCGAGGTGGCCGACCCAGTAGCGTCGCAGGAGCAGGGTCAGAGCGGCCAGCCCGCCGGGGACCAGCAGCACGACCGCGAGCAGACCGACCTTGCGCGCGAGGGGGTTGGGCCGGCGGTTCGAATCGAAGAATGCCGCCAGCTCGCACCCCAGCAGCATGAGCAATGGTGGCATGGCGGGGAGGAAGTAGCGGGTTTCCTTACCCGCGGCGACCGTGAGAAAAACCAGCAGCGAGAAGAACCAGATCAGCAGAAACGCGAGGCCGGAACGGTTGCCTTCGGTTTTTCGGCGAAAGGCCCTGGCGATCGCCCCGGGTATGGAGAGGGACCACGGGACGGCCAGCGCAAACGCCGCGCCGACATAGAGCAGGTAGAAAGCCCACCGTCGTTGCTCGTCCTTGTAGTTGGGCAGGTCGCCGGTAACGCGGTCGATGTATTCGACGCGCCACTTGGCCAGCGCCATGGGTTCGTAGTGGATGACCGCGAGCACCCAGGGCACCCAGGGCAACAGGAACAGCAGCAAACCCAGGAGGTGCCAACGGCTTGCGAAAATGCGCCAGCGGCGCAGCAGCAGGACGTAGAGCATGGCAGGCAGACCGATGCACACGACCGGCAAGGGCATTTTGTAGAGCATGGCGAGGCCGGCCAGCAGGTAGCCCGCGAGCCACAGGAGCGTGCGTCGGGCTCCGGGCGGCTCGTCTTCGGATGCGACCCAGAGGCAGGCGAGCGACATCGCGATGAGCGTTGCGACGCCGAGGTCGCTGGTGGCCTCGTGCGACCAGTCGAGGAGCATCGCGCTCGCCGCGGCGGCGAAACCGGCGAAGATGGCGGCGCGTTCACCGGCGATGCGCCGGGTGAGCCAGAAGATGGTGAGGACGAGCAGGACGGCGGCGACGGCGTTGGGGATGCGCGCGGAGAGTTCGTCGATTCGGCCGCCGCGCAGCGAGGCGGTCAGGCAGACGGCCCAGTACGCGCCGGGGGATTTCTGGAGGCGGGTTTCGTTGCAGAGCGTGGGGACGACGAAGGGGCGCCAGTTCCAGCCCTTTTCGGGGCGTTCGGCGAGCATGCGCGATATGTTTTGATACATTTCGCGGGCGGGCTGAGCGACCCAGGCGGCGGAAGGTTCGAGCCCCGGCCCCGCGTCGAGCCGGT
>JALSRY010000598.1 GCA_026984555.1 Phycisphaerae bacterium | reverse complement strand
TCGCGAAACACGAGTCGGCGTGGACTGCGCGACAACTGGGCGGCCAGTTTGGCAATCTCCGGGGACCGATACTTGTTCATCACACTTCCTCGCGATGACGCGTCTCGCGCTACCCCGCCGAGCCAAAGGGCCACTCCGCCAAAGATCATAGTACCGCCCAACGGGCGATACCACGGCTCCGCGCGAACCCCGCCGCCACGCGCCGCAGCGGCCGGCTCGGATGCCCAGCAAGCCCTATTCTGATCTATCGGCGAGAATCCGTCAATTCCTTTTTATCACACGCAACCAGTTTTTCTTGTGACGGAAATCCGTCGCATCAATAAACACCTCCCACAATACGGCAAACGGGGTACACCGGGGCGAGTCGTGGCGGGAGCCCTTGCGCGATCATGGTAACTCTATGTTCCATAGTAAGTTATGTTTCTTGCGCTAGTTGCCGGGTGGGGTGGGGCTGCGCGGCGGGGCCATGGTGCGCGCGTCTTGGTCGCGGGCGATCGATTCCCCGGTGAACGGTTCTCGGCAGGTGTTGCGTTCACGCCCGCGATGACGTCGTTGCATGATGCCGGACCGTCTCGATCAACTTCTTGCGGTTGACGGGTTTGGTGGCGTAGTCGTTGCAGCCGGCGTCGATGCATTTTTCGCGGTCGCCGGCCATCGCGTGGGCGGTCAAGGCGATGATGGGGCCGTCGTAGCCGTGGTTGCGGAGCTCGCTGGTAGCCTCGTACCCGCTCATGACGGGCATCTGCATGTCCATCAGGATCACGTCGAACGGGTTGTTCTGTTCGCGGGCCTGGAGCGCCTGTTCGAGCGCGAGTTTCCCGTTGGCGACGACCTCGATCTCGCCGCCGGCTTTCTTGAGCACGTGTACGATCAGCTTCTGGTTATCGACGCCGTCCTCCGCCAACAGAATGCGCACGCCTTCGAGTGGGCGTTCCGAGGGGGTTGGTGTTCCGGCGGGAGTGGTGGCGTCGGTGTGGGTCATGATTCGCGTCGCCGCGTGGGGGTCGTCGAGCATCCTCACGCCCGTCAGATCCCCGGTTGGAACCGTGAGGCGAAAGCGTGTTCCGGCATCGCGAGACGTCTCCACGACGACGACATCCCCGCCGAGCAGCTCGGCCATGCGTTTGCTGATGGTCAGTCCCAGCCCCGTTCCGCCGAACTTGCGGGTGGTCGAGCTGTCGGCCTGCGTAAACGGGTGGAAGAGTCGGGCGACCTGTTCGGGGCTCATGCCGATGCCGGTGTCGAGGACGTCGAACTGGAGCACCGGGGCGTCGTCGTCGCGGATCATCCGGGTGATGAGACGCACGCCGCCAACCTCGGTGAACTTGATCGCGTTTCCGATCAGGTTGATGAGGATTTGGCGGATACGGGTGGGATCGCTGCGGATCGACTCGGGGATGTCCCCGATGTACTCGTAGTTGAGTTGAAGGCTCTTCGCTTCGGCTCGAACCCGAACCAGCGAGAACACCTCCGCGATGATCGTGCACGGCGAACAGGTGACCCGCTCGACGACCATGCGTCCCGCTTCGATCTTGGACAAGTCGAGAATGTCGTTGATGATGCCCAGCAGGTACTCGCCGTTGCGTTTGATCGTCCGGGCGGCCTCGATTCGTTCGGGCGGGGCGGCGTCGATGTCCCCCTGCTCGATCAGGATATCGGTGAAGCCGAGGATCGCCGTCATGGGCGTGCGAATCTCGTGGCTCATGTTGGCGAGGAATTCGCTCTTGGCGCGACTGGCTTCTTCGGCCTTGTCGCGCAACTCCTGGAGATGTTCGACGGCGTCGGCGAGCTTCTGGTGGCTTTCGAGCAGCTTGGTTTCCATCTCGAGTCGGCAGAGTGCTCCCGCCAGCGTTTCCGCCGCCGCCTCCAGGAACGCCACGTCCTCGGCGCGCCGGGGTGTTCCCTCGCGCAGGTAGCAGACGATCACGCCCAGGACGCGTTCCTCGGTGCAGATCGGTACGTTGTAGTGACCGTGCGGTGCCATGCCGTCGTAATCCACGTCGTGGCGTGCATCCACGCAGGTCGTGTGCATGATCTCGCGGGTTTCGGCGCAGCGACCGCACAGACAATACCCCAGCGACACCCGCGCGCACCGTTCGAGAATCATGGAGTCGAGATGACGGTGCGCCTTCATCACCAGCGTCGGCGGGTCACCTTCCATCAAGAAAATCGCCCCGCGCGACTCGAGACGCAAGACATCCTGCGACAAGATGATGTCGAGCGCCGGCTGAAGCAACTCATCGAGCGCACGGGCTTTGAGCGAATGCTTCAGCAGCTCGTTGAGCCCTGCTTGTCGGGCCGCACGCAACGCCAGCTCGGTACTGGCCCGCCGACTGGCGGCCTGGGCCATCTGCCGGTCCCGCTCGCGCCGACAGAAAAACTCCGCGCGGGCCAGCGCGTCCGCCAACGACCGATCGCAGCGTTCTTTCACCACGAAATCGATCGCCCCCGCCCGGATGGTCGAAAGCGCCAACGCCAGGTCTTCGTGACCGCTCAGAATAATCACGGGCGTCGCCGGCCAACGCAGATGAATCTCATTCATCAGCTCCAGCCCGGTTTGGCCCGGCATCTCGTAATCGAGCACCGCGATGTCGGCCGGGTCCGCTGCGAAGGCTTCCAACGCCTCGTGCGGCGAGGACGCTTCCGTCACCTTGTATCCCATGCCGGAAATGGTCTGAGCGATTCGCTTGCGGAAAAACGCCGAATCATCCGTCAAGAGAACCCGGAAACACTCGCGGGGGCGTTGCGAACGCGGGTGACGCTCCGCCGATGCGTCGCCCGGCGATTGTTCGGCGGGCGTGCACTTGTGCATGTGGTCTTGTTCCACGGAAACACCTTGCGTGGTTCTCCGGCAACGCCGGCGTGTGATCCCCGACCGATTCCGTGTGCACCATCCGGCCCCGATCCGCAGGTGGCCCACTGTTCCTCTATCGGCCTGTTTTCGAGAACTGTCCACCCTCGTTTCGGAGGGCGAGCAGTTATCGGACAATGCTGCCTTGGCGCCGGGGGTCGGTCCTGGAATCCGACAGCCCGCGACGGCCTCGAACATCCCGGCCGATATGCGGCTAGCCAGCCACGGGCGCTGCTTTCGCCAAACGTGCTTCGCCGGCCAGAAAACAGCACCCATGAGCGAGTGGGCCCTTGGTAGCCACAACGGCGTACTGCGCGAAAATCCGCAACACGGGGCACTTTGCCCACCCCTGCGCGATCAGCGCCCCCACGCACCCGTTGCTCGGCCGGCGGAAACCGGCGCGTCGTTTGCCGGAACACGCCGCGGACAGTAGTTGCGGGGCTCGCGTCGGCGGGGTGGCGCGCGGTAGCGACGCCGGCGGTCTTGTCACCACTCACCCTGTTCCTTGAGCCAAACGTGCGGCGAGCTCCCGAGGCCCTCGCGAGGAGTCCGACCGGTGAACCCCTCTGCGGCTCGCATCGTGCTTATCGACGACGATCCGGACATGCACCATGCGGTGCGCCTGATGCTCGAACCCGCCGGGCACCGGGTGGATTGTTACTTGACGGGGTCGGCGGGTCTGGCGGCGATCCGCGAGGCCCCGCCGGACCTCATCCTGCTCGATATCATGCTCGCGTCGCCGACGGAGGGCATCGAGCTCGCGGTGACGCTGCGTCAGGATCCTCGTTTGGCGAGCATTCCGATCGTGATGATCTCGTCGGTCGATCCCGATGTAGCCCGCGACCTGGCCCGACAGGCCGGGGTTGATGATTTGCCCGCGGATCGCTTTCTGGAAAAGCCGCTCACGCCCACCGGCCTGATCGAGGCTGTTCGCGAGACCTTGCAGCCGCAGGGGGAGCCGGGATGAATGCACTCCAACGCATGATTTCTCCGTTTGACGCCTCCGATTCCGGTTCGGACGAGCACTCGCGGGCCGCCGCCTTGGTGACGATGGTGCGGCTGCACTGGTTCATTCGGCTGCGTTGGCTGTTTCTGGCCGGTGCGGTCGCGGTGTTGGCGTTCGAGCGGTTCGCGATTCCCGGGACGCGCCGGCCGATGGGCCTGGCCGTGGTGTTGGCGGCGTTGGGGGTCGTCAACATCTGCTGGATGCTGTTGTCCCACATATTGCTGCGGCAGTTCAAGGACAGCGCGCCGCTGCGGTGCGGGCGGTTTTGCCGGGTGGAGATCCTGGCGAACGCGCAGGTGGCGATCGACCTGCTCCTGCTGACGTGTATTCTTCATTTCGTCGGCGGGGTCGAGAGCCCGCTGGCGATGTTCTACCTGTTCCACGTGGCGATCGTGTCGTTGCTGTTGCCGCGGTGGGAGGCGGTACTGCACGCGTGCTGGGCGTTGCTGTTGTATGCGATGCTGGTGGTCAGCGAGCTGCTGGGCTGGCTGATACCCCATTACGATTTTCTGCCCAAGCACCAGCCGGGGCTCTATGACGAGCCCGAATATGTGATTGCGTCGCTGCTCGTGGTGGCGTGTGGCATTTTCGGGACACTCTATTTCACGCTCCAGATCGCACAGCGGCTCGAGCGGCGTGACGCGGCGTTACGCAAGGCCAACGCGGCGCTGCGGCAATCGCAAATCGCAATCCAGGATTTGCAACGCCGCCGCTCGCGGTTCATGCAGACCGCGGCGCACCAGCTCAAGAGTCCGCTTGCGGTGATCCAGACGTTGACGGAGTTGATCCGCTGCAACATTGTTCCGCCGGAAGCGGTTCCGGGAACTTGCGAGAAGATTATCAACCGTTGCCAGGAGGGCATCGCCCAGGTCAGCGAGCTGCTCACGTTGGCTCGTGTGCAGGAGGCCGACCCGGCCCGCCACGCAAACGCGGAAGCCGACGTGCGGGAAGTGGTTCGGCAGCTTTGCGAACGGTTCGGCCCCGTGGCGGAGAACAAGGGGGTCGATCTGTCGAGCGAGGTTCCGCCCGCGGGCGAGCTGCGCGTGCGCGTCGAGCCGCGTGATCTGACGGATTGCCTGGGCAACCTGATCGAGAACGCGATCAAATACACGCCGGCGCCGGGCAAAGTGCATGTAAGAGTAACAGCCGGCGAGCGGTCCGATGGAGGGAAGGACGTCACGGTGGAGGTGACGGATACGGGCATCGGCATCAGCCCGAACATCCTGCGGCCCAAGAACGGGCAAGAGGGGCACGAAGCGGTTTTCGACGCGTTTCGGCGGGGAGACAACGCGATTGCCGCGGGGATTCCCGGTACGGGGCTGGGGTTGTCGATTGTGCAGGAGATCGTCGAGCAAGCGGGGGGACGGATCCGCGTAACATCCCGCCCGAACGAAGGTTCTAGCTTTTCGGTGACGTTTCCGATGTACGGGGTGGAGTCGCCCGGGCCCCACGTCCGCGACACGCGAGCCAGCGTGGTGGTGTTGGACCAGTCCAGCGGGGGATGAACGGGAAGCGACCGCGCAACGCGCGGCGTGGGGGGGTGGGATGCCCGCGCCACGGGGCATCAGTATCGAACATGCCGGTGCCGCCGGCGGGAAGCGTGCGGTTGCGTTTTCCGCGTCGCGGCGGGAGGCGGGGGGGACAGATTGCCGACGGATTGAGATGACGTGTTCGCGGATGCCGCACGGGTTGCGCGGTTTTGCGCAAGTCTGGGGGCATGGCAGGCTTGCAAACTGGGGAAAATGAGGGCATCGTGCGCGGCGAGGGGTGGTACGCGGTTTGCCGCTTTTGGGAAACGGGAAGGGGGAGCGCGCCGGCCGGCGAGCGGCCGGTCGCAGGATGATTCACGACTACGGGCGGTCGCCGAACCCACCGCTATGGGCGCGTGTGTAGCGGCTGCTGCGGCGGTTTGCGAAGGCGGGTGCGAGTTTCGCCCGGCTGGGAGTTGAGCTGATGAGCGACAGACGCATGGTTACGATCGACGGGAACGAGGCGGCGGCCTACGTGGCGCATCACCTGAGCGAGGTGATCGCGATTTACCCGATCACGCCGTCTTCGCCGATGGGCGAATGGGCCGACGAGTGGTCCGCGAAGGGTCAGCCGAACATCTGGGGCACGATTCCACACGTGATCGAGATGCAAAGCGAAGGCGGTGCGTCGGCGTCGGTCCACGGGGCGGCGATGACGGGAGCGCTCACGACCACGTTCACCGCGTCGCAGGGCCTGCTGCTGATGATCCCGACGATGTTCAAGCTGGCGGGCGAGCTGACCCCCGCGGTGTTTCACGTCTCGGCCCGCACCGTCGCGACGCACGCGCTGAGTATCTTCGGCGATCACAGCGACGTGATGGCGTGTCGCGCCACCGGCTTCGGGATGCTCGCCTCGGGCTCGGTGCAGGAAGTGATGCACATGGCCCTGATCACGCACGCGGCGAGCCTGGAGTGTCGGCTGCCGTTCGTGCACTTCTTCGACGGATTCCGCACGTCGCACGAGGTCAGCAAGATCGAGCAGCTCACGCTCGACGACATGCGGGCGGTGATCGACGAGGATTCGGTCCGCAAGCAGCACATGCACGGGCTGACGCCTGACCGGCCGGTGTTGCGTGGTTCGGCGCAGAACCCGGACGTGTTCTTCCAGGCCCGCGAGACGGTGAACCCGTACTACGCGAAAGCGCCCGAGATCGTCCAGCGCGTGATGGATCGTTTCGCGAAGGTTGTGGGCGTGCAGTACCGGCTGTTCGATTACGTCGGGGCGCCGGATGCCGAGCGCGTCGTGATCCTGATGGGCTCGGGGGCGGAGGCGATGCACGAGACGGTCGAGCATCTGGTGGCCCAAGGCGAGAAGGTCGGCATGATCAAGGTGCGGCTCTATCGCCCGTTCTCGGCCGAGCACCTGGTGGCGGCGCTGCCGAAGTCGGTCAAGGCCATCGCCGTGCTCGACCGGACCAAGGAGCCGGGTGCGGCGGGTGAGCCGTTGTACGAAGACGTGCTCAGCGCGCTGGCGGAAATGCAGATCGCGGGCAAGCTGCCTTTCGGGTTGCCCAAGGTGGTTGGTGGGCGTTATGGCCTGAGCAGCAAGGATTTCACGCCGGCGATGGCCAAGGCGGTGCTGGACAACCTGGCGCAGGCGGCGCCGAAGAACCACTTCACGGTTGGTATTCACGACGACGTGACGCACACGAGTCTCGACTACGACCCGGCGTTTTCGACGGCGACCAAGGACGTGGTGCGGTGCATGTTCTACGGGCTGGGTTCGGACGGGACGGTCGGCGCGAACAAGAACTCGATCAAGATCATCGGCGAGGGGACCGACAACTACGCCCAGGGCTACTTCGTCTACGACTCGAAGAAAGCCGGTTCGATCACGGTGTCGCACCTGCGGTTCGGGCCGCGGCCGATCCGTTCGACGTACCTGATCGACCGGGCGAACTTCATCGGCTGCCACGCGTGGACGTTCGTCGAGCGTTACGACATGCTCCGCTACGCCGAGCCCGAGGCCGTGTTCCTGCTCAACAGTCCGTATGGGGCCGAGGAGACGTGGGACAAGCTCCCGCGCGAGGTGCAGCAGGAGATCATCGACAAGCGGCTGCGGCTGTATGTGATCGACGCCTACAAGGTCGCGAAAGAGACCGGCATGGGCGTGCGCATCAACACGATCATGCAGACCTGTTTCTTCGCGATTTCGGGCGTCTTGCCCAAGGACGAGGCCATCGCGGCGATCAAGAACGCGATCAAGAAGACCTACGGCAAGAAGGGGGAAGACGTCGTCAAGAAGAACTGGGCGGCGGTGGATGCCACGCTCGACAACCTGCACGAAATTCCCGTCCCGGACAAGGTCACGAGCGAGATCGCCCGCCCGCCGGTGGTGTCGCCGGAGGCGCCCGAGTTCGTTCGGAGCGTACTGGGCAGGATCATCGCCGGCGAGGGCGACGCGCTGCCGGTCAGTGCCTTGCCGCACGACGGCACGTTCCCGACGAACACGGCGCGCTGGGAGAAGCGGAACATTGCCCTGGAGATTCCGATCTGGGATCCGCAGACGTGCATCCAGTGCGGCAAGTGTGCGCTGGTCTGCCCGCACGCGGCGATTCGCATGAAGGCCTACGACGAGGCGTTGCTGGACAAAGCGCCGGAGGGCTTCAAGTCGCGCAAGGCGATCGGCAAGGAGCTGGCGGGGATGTGCGTGACGATCCAGGTGGCGCCGGAAGACTGCACGGGCTGCGGGATGTGCGTCGAGGCGTGTCCGGCCAAGAACAAGAAGGAGACGCGGCTCAAGGCGATCAACATGGAGTTCCAGCCGCCGCTGCGCGAGCGCGAGCGGACGAACTACGAGTTTTTCCTGAGCCTGCCCGAGATCGACCGCGAGAAGGTGCGGATCAACACGGTCAAGGGTTCGCAGTTTCTCCAGCCGCTGTTCGAGTATTCGGGGGCCTGCGCGGGTTGCGGCGAGACGCCGTACTACAAGCTGATGACGCAGCTTTTCGGCGACCGGGCGATCATCGCCAATGCCACGGGCTGTTCGTCGATCTATGGCGGGAACCTGCCGACGGCGCCGTGGGCGGTCCGGCCGGACGGTCGGGGTCCGGCATGGTGCAATTCGCTGTTCGAGGACAACGCCGAGTTCGGGCTGGGCTATCGGTTGACGATCGACAAGCAGACCGAGATGGCCCGCGAGCTGGTCGGCAAGTTGCGGGAGGGGATCGGTGGGGAGTTGGCCGACGCGCTGCTGAACGCGGTACAGAAGACCGACGCGGAGATCGAAGCGCAGCGCGAGCGGGTGGCGATTCTCAAGGAGAAGCTGCGGGGGATCGACAGCGAGGATGCCCGGCACCTGCTCGACCTGGCCGACATGCTCGTGAAGAAAAGCGTCTGGATCGTGGGGGGCGACGGCTGGGCGTATGACATCGGCTACGGCGGGCTCGATCACGTGTTGGCGAGTGGTCGCAACGTCAACGTGCTGGTGCTCGACACGGAGGTGTACTCGAACACGGGC
>JALSRY010000597.1 GCA_026984555.1 Phycisphaerae bacterium | reverse complement strand
AGTGCAGCGCCGAATGCGGCCGGCGATGGTTGTACTCGCTTTGCCAGGCGGCCGCCAGCACCTGCGCCTCGCGCAGCTTGGCGATGATCTGTTCGAGGGTGTGTGTCTTGCGTTTGATCTTGAGCCCCGTTTGCCGGCGGCGGTTACGCCGCTGCCGGCGGGAAGACTCTCATAACCGCTGGTACATAAAATGGGGGCAGGCCAGAAGGCGGGGGCAGGCCAACCCCGCAACGCGCCTCCCTCCCACCTGCCGCCATACCCCTGAACGCCTCGGCCATGTATGCAATATGCGGGCTAGAACTTCCAGCCGTCGCGGTATTCCTTGCTGAGAAACTGGTTGGCCTCGGGGATGTTGGTGATGTTCATGTTCTCGCCGTCCCACTCGATCCGCCGGCCGACACGCAGGGCGACGTTGCCCAGCAGGATCGTTTCGGACATCGGGCCGGCGTAGGAGAAATTCGACTTGGGATAGTCGATCGGTTTTTCGCCCCGCGCGGCCATCACCCACTCCTTGACGTGGCCGGGCGAGCGTTCGAGCATCTTCGGCGGCTTGCCGATCTCCTTCATCTTCGCCTCGGGGATGATCCGCGGGCTGTTGCCGTAGCTTCCGGCGACCATGAGCGTGGCCTTGGTGCCGACGAACAGGTTGCCCCCGCCGCGGGGCAGGTGCCGGCTGAACTCGAGGGCCGCGGGGGTGGTGGGCATGAGGTTGCCGTCGTACCAGTACGCGCAAAACGCCTTGCGCCGCCCGCGCCGGGGGAACTCCCATTTGATGACCGAGGCCTTGGGGAACGCCTCCTCGGTGATGGGCGTGGCGGCGAAAGGCTCGACCGCCGTGGGATAACCGGGATCGAGCGCCCAGAACAGGCCGTCCATCAGGTGGCAGGCCATGTCGCCCAGCGCCCCACAGCCGAAATCCCACCAGCCCCGCCAGTTGAACGGATGGTAGGCCTTCTTGACGTAAGGTCGCTCGGGGGCCGGTCCGAGCCAGACGTCCCAATTGAGGTTGGGAGGAACGGGATCCTGCTCCTTGGGGCGTTGCATGCCCTGGGGCCAGATCGGCCGGTCGGTCCAGGTATGCACCTCGGTGATGTCGCCCAACGATCCGCTGTTGATCCACTCGTAGACGAGCCGCCATCCTTCGCCGGCGTGCCCCTGGTTGCCCATCTGCGTCGCGACGTTGTAGCGCAGGTGCTGCTCGGTAAGTTGCCGGGCCTCCCAGACGGTGTGCGTCAGCGGCTTTTGCGTGTAGACGTGCTTGCCGAGCTGCATGGCGATCATCGTCGCGGGGTAGTGCTGGTGGTCCGGGATGCCGATCATCACCGCATCGAAGTTCTTGTGCTCCTTGTCGAACATCTTGCGGTAGTCCTGGTAACGCCGCGCCTTGGGGTAGAGATCGGCCGCGGGCTTCTGGCGATGGGTATCCACGTCGCAGAAACACGGGCAGACGATGCCGAGGTCTTTCGTCCGGGCCAGGTGGAAGCCGCCGATACCACCCGTGCCGATGAAAGCGATGCGGAGCTTCTGTTCGGGTGGCGGGGGCGCCACGAACGCGCGCGCTTTGGGCCGGGTTTGCACGCGGGGCGCGTTGCAGCCCGCGGCGAACGCGAGGCCGGCCGCCGTCGCGGTCGCCGTCTTGAGGAAATCACGCCGGGTGGTACTCCGCACAGAATCATTGGACTGGGTCATCGGGAATGCACTCCCTGTTGAAACACATATGCTTGCCGGCCGCTCGGCGCATCTGGCGCGCGGGCGGCGAAAACGCGCGATCATCCCCCCCGGCGCCGGCGACACACCGGCCGGTACCAAACGCGGCGTGACGAGCGCCGCCGCGGGGCCCCGTTGCACCGGGCACGGCTTCCCCCGCCGAGCCTGCCGTTGCCTTACAGCTCCAGCTTGCGCACTTCCTCCGTCAACGCCGGCACGACTTTGAACAGATCGTCCACGATGCCGTAATCGGCCACCTTGAACATCGGCGCTTCGGGGTCGGTGTTGATGGCGACGATGGTCTTGCTGCCACGCATCCCCGCCAAATGCTGGATCGCACCGCTGATGCCGCAGGCGATGTAGAGCTTGGGCGTGACGGTCTTGCCGGTCAGACCAACCTGCCGGCTGTGCGGTTGATAGCCGGCGTCGCAAGCCGCGCGCGAAGCGCCCACCGCCGCATCCAGCACCCGCGCCAGGTCGTAGATGATCTTGAAGTTTTCTTCGCTCTTGAGCGCCCGTCCACCCGAAACGATGATGTCGGCCTCGGTCACGTCTTTGATATCCCCGCCGGTCTTGGCGACCTCCTTGACGGTGATGCGGTCGTCGCCCGGAGCAGGCGCGTAGGGGATCTCCTCCTTCTGCGCGGCGCTGCCGCCGGTCGGCGCGGCGAACGTATTGGGGCGCACGGAAGCGATGGCGAGCCGGTCGGCGGGGAAGGTGACGTGGCAAGTGGCCTTGCCGTTGTAAAGCGGTCGAACGACATCGAGCGCGCCATCGTCGGTCAGCGTCAGCTCAATGACATCGGTGGCCAGCGCGGCGCCGGTGCGCATCGCGACGCGCGGCGCCAGGTCGCGTCCCATGAACGAGGCGGGCAGCAGCAGCACCTTCGGGTCGCAATGCTCGACCGCGGCGGCCAGGGCCGTGCGGTAGCGCAGGGCGGAATAATCCTTGAGCGCAGGATCGCGAACGATCAGGATGCGGTCGGGGCCGGCCTGTTCGAGGGCCGCCGTGGCTTGGTCGATCCCCTCACCGATCAGGCAAGCCACGACCTGCCCGCCGGTCTTGCCGGCCAGCTCGCGTGCGGGCGTGAGGCATTGGAGCCCGGCGGGGTGAACCCGGTCGTCACGTTGTTCGACGAATACGAGAATATCGTTGGTCATGGTGTTCTTTCACTCGCTGGGGTGTCAGATCGCCTTGGCTTCTTCGCGTAGCAGTCGTACAAGTTCCTTGACGGTTTCCGCCGTCTCACCTTCGAGAATCTTGCCCGGGGGCCGCTCCGGCGGGGGGGCGAACCGGTGCATCCGAGCGCCGCCGACTCGGCCGATGACCTCCGCAAAGCCGGGCACATCGGCGGCCGCCAGCGTCTTGACCGGCTTTTTCTTGGCTTTCATCAGGTTGGGCAGCGAAGGGTAGCGCATCTCGCACAGCCCCTTCTCGCACGTAATCAGGGCGGGCAACGCCACCTCGACCCGCTCCTCGGCCCCTTCGATACGCCGGCTGGCCGCCAGCGACTTGCCGTCGGCGGCGACTTCCAGGCGGGTCACCGCGCCGACGTGGGGCCAGTCGAGCGCCTCGGCCAGCGCCGGGCCGAGCTGCCCGCTGTCGAGGTCGATCTCCTGTTTGCCCCGCAGCACCAGGTCGTAGCCGCCGTCCCTGACCACCGCGGCGATCAGCGCGGCTGTCTGGAGCTCGTCGAGCGTGTCGAACGCCTCGTCCAACAGGTGGATCGCGTCGTCGGCCCCCACGGCGAGCGTGGTGCGCAGCGCCTCGGCGGCCTTCTGCGGGCCGACGATCAGCACGGTCACCGACTCGACGTCGGAGCGCTTCTCCTTGAGCTGCACCGCCTGCTCGATCGCGAATTCGTCGAACGGATCGAGCACCATCTTGACGCCGTCGCGTTCGATGTCCTCGCCGTCGGGACGGATCTTGATGTTCGTGGTGGAATCGGGAACCTGTTTGACGACAACCAGTATCTTCATAAGCCTCGCGCTCCTGCGTCGAAAAGCGTGGACACGGGTCCATCAAAGGGAGCCCGATCATAACCGGGCCGGGGCAGGCGGGAAAGGTCGGCCGGCGTTTCCGCTTGCCGGTCGGATTGGCTATGCTCTCGGAATGACACGCGACGAAATCTGCTCAGAGTACCTCGAAGCCGTTCCCTACCGCCTCTACCCCTTCCAGGAAGAGGCCCTGCTCGCGTGGTTCGAAAGCGACGCCGGCGTGCTCTGCTGCGCGCCCACGGGCATGGGCAAGACGCTCATCGCCGAGGCGGCCGTCTTCGAGGCCCTGCACACCCGCAAGCGGCTCTATTACACCACGCCGCTGATCGCGCTGACCGAGCAGAAGTACCGCGAGCTGCAAGAGCTCGTGGAAAGCTGGGGGTTCTCGCGCGACGACGTCGGCCTCATCACCGGCAACCGCCGCGAGAACGCCGACGCCCTGGTCCGCGTGGTTGTCGCCGAAATCCTGCTCAACCATCTGCTCGCCCGCGACGTCGCCGTCGCCGACATGGATCGCGTCGGGGCCGTCGTCATGGACGAATTCCACAACTTCAACGATCCCGAACGCGGCATCGTCTGGGAGCTCTCGCTCGTGCTGCTGCCCCGGCACGTGCGCGTGTTGCTGCTCTCGGCGACGGTGGGCAACCCGCTCGATTTCGCCGGCTGGCTCCGCAAGGAGCATGGCCGCAAGCTCCAGGTGGTCACGTCGGTCGAACGGCGGGTGCCGCTCGAGTTCGTCTGGGTCGAGGACAAGCTGCTCACCGAACAGCTCACCGAGATGGTCAGCGACGACGACGAGCACAACCGCACGCCGGCGCTGGTCTTCGCGTTCAATCGCGATGAATGCTGGCAAGTGGCGGAAAAACTCAAGGGGTTGCCGATCATCACGCAGGAGAAAAAACGGCGGATCGAGACATTCCTCGCCGACCACGCCGACGACCTCAAGGAAGGCGTGGGGCCGAAACTGCGCCAGATGCTGCTCCGCGGCATCGGGGTCCACCACGCCGGCGTCTTGCCCAAACACAAGGAAATCGTCGAGAACCTGTTCGCCCGAAAACTCATCCCCTATGTCGTCTGCACCGAAACGCTCGCCGCCGGCATCAACCTGCCCGCCCGCTCCGTCGTGCTGATCACGCTCCTGAAGGGCAAGCACGGCGAGAAGAAACTGATCCCCCCCAGCAGCGCGCACCAGATGTTCGGCCGCGCCGGCCGGCCCCAGTTCGACACCAAGGGCTACGTCTTCGCCGTCGCCCACGACGACGACGTGAAAATCAACAAGTGGCGCAAACGCTACGAACAGATCGACCCGCGCTCCAAAGACCCCGGCATCATGCGCATGCGCAAACAATTGGAGCGCAAACGACCAACCCGTCGCAAGACCGAGCAGTATTGGAGCGAAGGCCAGTTCAAGCAGTTGATCGCGGCGGGCCCGGCCAAGCTGTTCAGCCGGTCGATGATCCCCTACCAGGTGCTGATCTTTCTGCTGACCCACACCGGGACGCTGCGCGCCGTGCGGGAGTTCATCTCCAAACGATTCAACTCCGCCGAGCGGATCGAGAAGTTCCACAAGCAGCTCGAATACATGATCGACAACCTCGCGGCCTTGGGATACCTGAGCCGCGCCGAGGACGGCGACCACGTGACGCTGCACGATTCGATCAACCGCTTGCTGCATTTTCGCAGCGTCGATCCGCTTTACGGCGCCTTTCTCGCCGAGCAGCTCCACTATGCCGACTTCGACGAGAAGGTGCAGATCCTCGAATCCGTGCTGGACGTGGCCCCGGTGATCGCCCGGCGCACGCCGCTGCCCGCCGATCTGACGCCCGGGCCGCTCCAACGCGAGATCATCGAACCGCTGATGATCCAGATGGGCGTCAAGCTGGCCCAGCCGCAGGCCGAGCCCGAATACGACCCGCGTGACCGCATGTTTCCCGAGGAAGAGGAAACACCCCCGACGTTTCCCGAAATGCTCAAGATCGCGTTCGATGCCCGCCTCGCCGCCCCCGAAGCCGTCCGCATCCAACCCAAGTGGATCGCCGGCGGAGCATTCCAGATGGACTGCGCGTTCTTCAAGTTCGCCCGGGCGGTCAATCTGATCAAACAGGAGGGTATCCTGCTGCGCCATCTCCTCCGGCTCGTGATCCTGGCGAGCGAGTTCTACGTGCTCACCGAAGACCCGGATTACGAGCGTATCAGCGAGCTCGCTACCCAGACCTGCCGGCGTGTCGATCCGCGCTACACCGATCGCTTCCTCGAGGAAGCCCAGAACATGCGCAAGCTCATCGACGTCTGAACGCCGCCGGGTTCATCACGCGCAGTGTCTACCGTGGGGCCGGCCCCGGAACTACACCGAATACCCTGGACCACTGGACACATCGGTCGATTCGAAACAACTTGCCGCCGCCCTCGCGCAAGTGTGCCGAGATGCTGACGCCCGACGCCTCCGGTTCAAAAGGTACATCTTCCCACTGGTTGGTCTCGACATTGAACACCTGGACGCCATCCAGAATAGCGTTTATGGTGATGACCGGGTCCACCGGCTGGGCATAGTCCTTGTTCATGATCATGAAATAGTCTTCGTTTCCCTCTTCATCCTCGAACAAACCCACGACCAGGCCGGCATCGCCTGCAACCTCCACATACCCATCGCCGGCCCCCGCGCTGTTGGGGTCGTCGGTGTGGTACACTTGTGTCGTGGTCAGATGCAGCATGATATCCTTCAGTACGGCTATCTCGCCATTCAGGCTCTGGATGGAGGGATAGATGATGTCCCGGTCGGGGTTCCCGGTCACGCCCCACTCATGGTCCCAATGAAACCATATGATCCCATGCACGCCGTAAGCCAGCGACGAATACACCAACCATCTATGCTCGGCACTGTTGGGCGTGCGCCACTCCAGACATTCGTCCGCTCCATTCTCTTCGCATTCCGGGTATCCGACACTTGTCCCCACGGTGCCGACGGCCTGAATAATGTTGCAAAAGGGGATGCCATGCAGTAGCGCGTGCCTTCTCAGACGCTCCAGTTGGGCGAAATACTCGTCGTTTTCGTCCCATGTATTACCTTCCGCGTCGCCGAAAAAGTTGTATCGATCGGAGCACACGACTTCTGGTTGTACCGTCTGAATGAAATCCTCGATGTAGGCATCGTCGCCGATTTCGTTCTCAAAGTAGGGCCAGAGGTTCACGAAACTGACCCGCGCCGGGTCTTGCTGCCTGATGCGCTGAACAACCGTGGCGATATTCTGAAAACCGGAAGGGAACGGCTCATCGCAAAGGTAATAGCCGATCAGATCGGGGTCGTCCCTGTACTTGGCGATCGCCGCGTCCAGATCTTGCAGCATTTCTTCCGTAATACCCGGCGGATCGCCGTCGGGGCTGCCTCGTAGCACGTCCTCCCCGATCAGTCGCCCCACGTCGAGAAAATACGTGAACCCGTGTTCGTGTACCTTTTGCATGAGGGCGTCATCATCTCTTACCCATAACAAGTTGTCGAAATTGGCGTCCTTGTAATAGGTGAATACGGAGTCCTCATAGGGTGGGCCGTGCCACGCAAAAGGCGGATTATATGCGCTGAGCAGGAATTCCTGAGGTTGCCACGCGGTCGCCGTATCCTGCGGCCGGCCCTGCTCGAGGCCCGAGGGGCCGGTGACTTCCTGCGCATTGCAGGCGGTTGCCCACAGCGACACGGCCACACACGCTCCCGCAACGCACGTCTGCATCATCCGATTCACTTGCCGATGCCTCCTCGCTCTACCATCCACAATGATGAACCAATGCCGGCAGTCTACCGCGCGCCGAGCCGATGCGCCGGCCGCATTCGAACCAGCCTCTACGTCTTTCGATAGAACTCCGCGATCGCCGGCACGAGGTAATCCCGAAACGCCGACTCGAAGTCGTAATCGGGCTGCCAGGCCCAGTCCCGCCGAGCGGGGGTGTCGTCCACATCCGCGGGCCAGGTATCCACGATGCGGTTGCGCGCCACGTCCGGGTCGAAGGTGATCTGGGCTTGCGGGAAGAACCGCATCACCTGCTCGCGCAGCTCCCCGGCACTCGGGTTGAACGCCGTCACGTTGTACACCCGCTGTGTCAGCCGCTCGCTGTCCGCTTCGGCCAGCATCGTCAAGGCCTTGATCGCATCGGGCATCGCCATGAACGGAATCTGCGCGTTTTCGGCGACAAAGCACGCATACGGTTCGCCCTTGGCGGCGGCGTGCAGCATCTCCGGTGCATAGTCGCTCGTCCCGCCCGCGGGCAACGTGACCGCGCTGATCAGACCGGGGAAACGAATCGCCCGGAAATCCACCCCGCTGGGGGCCCATTCGACCGCGAGCTGCCGAAAATGGCACGTGAAGTAGCGCCCGAGATGCTCGCAGTAGAGCTTGTTGCAGCCGTACATCGTCGTCGGCCGGTTCCATTCGTGTTCCTTGAGCGGTCCCGCGGCGTGCTTGGTTTCGAGGTCGGGCAGACCGTAGGCGGCGATCGAGCTGGGAAAGATGAACTTGACCGGGTTTCCGTGCCAGCGGGCCTGTTCGTGGGCGAGTTTGAGCAGGTTCAGCGTGCCGTTGACGTTGACCTTGTGAGCGATATCGGGAGTGTACTCGGCCCGCGTACTGAGCAACGCCGCCAGGTGGTAAATCGCGTGGATTTCGTACTCGCT
Organism: Phycisphaerae bacterium; assembly: GCA_026984555.1. Lineage (GTDB taxonomy): Bacteria > Planctomycetota > Phycisphaerae > UBA1845 > Fen-1342 > JALSRY01. Next base: position 484 of record JALSRY010000597.1, on the reverse strand, counting down.
GACCAGCCGCTGGAGCAGGTTTTCGTCGAGGATATCGCCCTGGATGCACGCGACGCAATAATCCCCCAGCCGGGCGTCGATGGGCCGCAGATCGAGCGCGATGACCTCCGTCTTGCCGTGTGTGCCGCAATACTCGATCAAGCCGTGGCCGATCTCGCCGTTGGCGCCCGTGATGAGTGTAACCGGCTTGCGCATGGTGTGCCTCCTCCGCGACGGACGTACAAACGCGTCGCGGCCAGTGTCGGGGAAAAGGGACGTGGTTTCAAGATCGCCGCCGGGCGCAGCAAAAGACCCCGCCGCCCGCCTGATGCGGGGAGCGGGGTCGAAAGCGTTTTGCCGGCGGGGTGGCCACCGGCGGGCAAACACCCGGCAGGCAGCCGCCGGGGGGCGTCTACTGGTAGTTGGCCAGCATATCCGCCAGGTCCGCCAGATCGACATCGCCGTCGAGGTCGAAGTCGGCCTGGGCGTCATACGTCGGTGTCAT
>JALSRY010000596.1 GCA_026984555.1 Phycisphaerae bacterium | reverse complement strand
ACATCGAAGGTGCGCTGGTACCAGGCCTTGCCGACGTAGAAGTACTCGCGCACGAGGTGGCCGACTTCGTCCAAGCGGGTGGCGTGTTGCTTGTAGGAAAACCCGGTTTGACGTGCTGCCACCGGATAGGTCATGCGCGGGTGGTCGAGGTGATAGCCCAGGCCGGCCAGGTCCGTCGTGCCCGGCAAGCTGATGGGACTGCCACCCAGGGGGGCGGCGAACCAGCGACCGCGTTCGCCCGCGTCGGTCGGATCGAGCCGGACCGTCCACTGCCCGGCCAGTGTCAGGACGTCCCCATCTTCGCGTGTCTGGCGGGCGTCTGCCGCCAGCAACTCCAGCGTCTCGCCTTTGCGGAGGTCGCAGCGCAGCTCGTCGCCTGTCCGCTCGATCGGCCGGTTAGCGTGAAAGGGAGCCTCGCCGAAGGGGTTCTTGAGTCGTAGTGGCTGGTCGGTCGTCGCCACGATGCGGACCATCTTCGTCGTGCCCGCGGTGCGTCTGGCCGAGACGATGAACCCACCCTCGGCCCGCAGGCGGTCGAAGGCGACGTCGGCCCAGGCGTGCGGCAGCGCGGGGAACACGCGGACGCGACCACCCCAACTTTGCAGGAGCATCTCCTGGATCGCCTGCATGGCGAGAAAGTTGCCCTCCAGCGTGAAAGGGTGGTATCGGAATGCTGAGAGGCCCGCACCGATCTGGTCGCCGTTGACGTGGAATCCGTTGCGGAGAATGAACGCACGTTCGTAATCGGTGAGGTAGCGGAGTGCTTCGTCGGGTCGGCCGGCGCGGGCGAGCATGCACGCGAACCAGGAAAAGCTGTAGCCGACCCACGCCCGTGTACCGAGTTTTTCCATGCGGTCCAGCGTCGCGTCGATGACGGCCCGGTCGTGGGCGTTCCCTTCCACGTTCAGCGTGCCCAGCGGATGGATGGCCATGGCGTGCGAGTGATGCCGATGCGAAGCGCGGAACGGCTCGCCTTTCGCGAACATCAGCACGTTGTCATGGTCGATCAGCAAATCGTCGAGCTTTTCCCGCAAAGTACGCCAGTGGGCGACATCGGCGGGTCGTTCGAGCTGCGCGGCCATCTCACCCAGCGCATCGAATGCCCATTGGAGCAGAGCCAGGTCATAGTTCGAGTTCGGCGTCAACCAGGCTCGCAGCGAGTTGTTGTGAATCTCCGGCGACGACGAGAGTGGCAGGTACAACTTCCCCTCGCGCTCTTGCAGCAGATTGACGACGCCCGTGGTGATCTCGCTGAGCCAGGGATAGGCCCGGTTGGCGAGAAAGTCACGATCCATCGTGTACCGCCAGTGCAAGTAGAACGACTGGCCGACCCATAGCCCGTTCGTTGGCGAGAGAGCGTATTGCGACCAGCCGCCCGCGGGTTTCCCGCCGAGCGTCGCGACCCCCGGTACGATTGCACCATCGACGCCGTAGAACTGTCGAGCGAATCGACGGTATGCAGGGAGCAGTTGCCACTGGTAGTCGAGAAAACTACGCCCCGCTTCGAACAATCCGGCCGTTTGATAGGCCAGATAGGTCATTTGCGTGTTCAGATCGTTGTGGAAATCGCCTTTCCACGGCGGCAGGTTCCCGTCGTCGCGGGTCCATACCCCCTGAAGCGGCATCGGCGGCGCGCCGACCCGCGAAGCCGCGCCGTAAAAGTATTTCACGAGGTTGTAGTGTTTCTGGAGCCGGGCATCAGGAATCGTCACCGCCGAGGTCACCCAGAAATCCTCCCACCAGCGACGATGAGACCGGAACGACGCCGCGTAGCCCGCGTCGAGCGCATCACGCACACGCCTGCTACCGATGGCAAGCAGGTCGGCGCCGTCCGTGCTGGAGACGATCGAGATCGCGAGCAACGTCTCGGCTTCACGGTGCTGCT
>JALSRY010000595.1 GCA_026984555.1 Phycisphaerae bacterium | reverse complement strand
AGCATCAATCTGAAACGATTATAGCGGGCGGTACGAGCCGTGTCCGAAGGCCTCGGCGTGCGCAGCGCTTCGCGGCCGGTTGCCACACCCCGGGGGGGTTGCCGAACGACACGTCGCAAGGGGGGGGAAACACCCCTCGCCGGGGCCGGCGCACCACGCGCACCGGTTGGCACAGGCTTGGGCACGAAAGTCAGCGGGCTGGGGAAAGACGAGACGAGATGGGCAATCCTACCCGGCGGCGCGACCGGCTTCCTGGAGCATTTGCCAGCCAAGCTCGCGAAACCGCGACGACCGGCCCATCACCCCCACCACCAGCCGCACGTCCTCATCGTCGAGCATCCAATCGATCCGCAGGCCGGTCTGGGCGACGACCTGCCGATGGGCCTCGTAACGGATCCGCAACACGTGCTGGCGAAACAACCAGTTGTCGCACTGGTCCGCGATTTCGAGTGCTTTGTTGTTGAAAACCGCAATCGCCTGCGCGCGGGCGGCCCCCTCCATGTGTCGCAGCGCCAGCCGCGCCCCCGTCACACACCACCAGCCGCAGCATTCCAACCAGTCGCCGAGCGCATAGCGCTCGTCGTCCAGCGTCGTCGGCAGCGAGGCGATCATCTCCCCGACGACGTCTTCCGCATCGCGCTGCCCCAGCTCGACTTCCGCCGCCACGATGCCGGCCCGACAGGTATCTGCCACGGCGTTGAGTTCCGGCATGCCAAGAACATCCGCGTACCGCTCGTGCATGTCCTGACTGATGCGCATGGCCTCGACCGCCTGTTCGGCATGGTAGCGGCTCAGATCGGGCTCGATCTCGATGAGGCAACCGTGCGCACGACCACGCAAGAAATACACGAACGCTTCGACGAGATGCTCGCGTCGCGTGCGACCAGGATGCCGCTGAATCCGCAGAAGCATCCGATCCACCAATCCCAACGCGCCGGCATAATGGCCAGCATCGATCAAGACACTGGTGTGGTTAGCCTGAGCCACCTCGAATGTATGTGACGATGAGCGTAGTAGCGCGAGGGATCGTTGTCCAAGAGCAATAGCCCGGTCGACACAGCCCATGTAACTGAGGGCATTCGCCTCCTTTTCCACCGCCACGGCGCGTGCCCTTGGGGTGCGCGCCAGCCGCTGGAGGCGCCGAGCAAGCTGGATGGTCTTGTGGTACTCGCCGTACCGAAGCGCGTCGCGTGTGGCGTCGAGCACTTCGTCGTAGTCACTGCTCGCGTCCTCGGCCGTCCGTTCGCCGTCCGGGTCACGTGGCATCCCCTGCCAGATGTATTCGATGACGGCGCCGAGCGGCCACCCGAGCAGTTCGGCGAGCGACGCGAGGAAATCGAGCTTGGGATTCGCGGTTTCGGGATACAACCGGGAAACATCGCGTTGCAGCGCGCGGGCCAACCTCGCGCGCGACATACGCCGGGATGACCGCGCCAGGCGGATCAACTCATGGATGCGTTCCCTGCGACGGCGTGCCTCGATTTCCATGCGCCCCTCCCCGCCGTAACCGCAAGAACCCGACGAGCGGCACGACCGGCCCGGCGCCAGCCCGCCCGTTGCGGGCTGTCAACCACGGCCCGTTCCCGGCCGGACGATGGAATAGCTCCTCACCGCCGCCGGCGAAAAGCCAACGCCGCGCCCGCAAACAGCATCAGGAGCGTTGTCGGCTCGGGGATACCGGCGGCTCCGTCGCCGAGCGGCGTAGCCGCGAACCCGCCTGCCTGGCTACCGGCGCCGATCCAGTGGAGATCGTCGAGCGTTTGGTCGAGCGGTAGCGTAATGCGCTCGGTCCACGCGCCGGCGGGATCGAACCACGTGCCGCCATTGTTTCCCGGATCCCAGAGCCCGGGGGAATGACCGTTGCCGCCACCACCCCGGTGTGGAGC
>JALSRY010000594.1 GCA_026984555.1 Phycisphaerae bacterium | reverse complement strand
CCTGCGCCGTGGCGTGCGGTTCGGCTCACGCGATCTCCGCGTCTTGCAGCAGATCAGCGTGCGCGACATTCGCCGCTTGCCCGCGCCCGCCGCCGGCCTCCACGATCCCGTCGACAAGCTGGTACGCATCATGCGCACAACCACCGCCAACGATTTCGTCGTGCTCGACGACAAGGGCCGTGTCGCCGGAATGGTCCTGGGGGATGATCTGCGCACCATGCTCCTCGAAGCCGAGGCCATGCCCCTGCTCACCGTCTCGGACATCATGCGCAGCGACGTGCCCACCGTGAACCTCGACGACACCCTCGATGTCGTCATGCACAAGTTCGCCGGCAAACCGATGCAGTCGTTGCCCGTGATCGATTCGTCCGGCGCCAAGGGACCACGCGAGCTGATCACCCGCGCCGCCGTCATGAATCGGTACCAGCAGGCACTGGCTGATTCGGTCGCCGTCGAACCCCGCGGCGCGACCTCCCGGCAACAGGCCTGACGCGCCGGCCCGGGGGTTCTCTTCGATCACGCCTCCTCGATCGCCGCCCGGAAACCCGGCAACGCACGCTCGATCACCGCGCGCTCCACGCAAAAACTGATGCGAATGTGCCCCGGGCGACCAAAACCACGACCGGGAACGACCAGAATCTGGTGTTCGAGCAGCTTCTCGGCGAACGCGACATCATCCCCGCCTGGGCTGCGCGGAAACGCGTACAACGCCCCCCCGGGTACCTCCAGCTCGTATCCGTACTCCAGCAACGCGCCGCACAACAAGTCGCGATTCGCCTTGTAGAACGATACATCGCACAATGCTCCCGCACACCGCGCCACCACACGCTGCATCAACGCCGGCATGTTCACAAAACCCAGCGTCCGGTTCAGCATCGTCAACGCCCCCAGCAACATCTCCCGCTGCGGCACCGCCGGCGGCACCACGATGTACCCCGCCCGCTCCCCCGCGATGCTCAAGTCCTTCGAATAACTCGAAACCATGATCGTCCGCGCGTAATCCCCCGCCGGCGTCGGACACCAGTCCAGATCGTAGAGAATGCGACGATACGGATCGTCCGTCACCAGGTACAACGGCCGGTCGTCCCGGTCGTAACGCTTGAGCAAATCCGCCAACGCCCGACACGCTTCCGCCGAAAACACCGCGCCCGACGGGTTGTTCGGCGTGTTGATCAGCAACGCCCGCGTCCGCTCCGTGATCGCCGCCACGATCGCGTCGCAATCCGGCTGGAACTGCTCGTCGGTCTGGACGAGCACCATGCGCCCGCCCGCCTGCTCGATGTAGAAACGATACTCCGGAAAGAACGGCCCCAGGACGATGACTTCGTCACCCGGGTTGCATATCGCACGCATCACCACGTTCAGACCACCCGCGGCCCCGGTGGTCATGATGATCCCTTCCGCCCCGATCTCCATGCGGTATTCGGACGACGCGAACCGGGCCAACGCCCGACGGGTCGACTCGAAACCCGCGTTGGGCATGTAACGATGCAGCGCGGGCGCACGCTCGGCCGCGACCGCCTCGAGCGCCGCGAAGAACGCCGCCGGCGGCGCCCCGTTGGGGTTGCCCAGCGAGAAATCGTGCACGTTCTCCTCGCCCAACTCGGCCTTCAGCCGCCGACCCTTCTCGAACATTTCGCGAATCCACGACGCGGATTTCATGTCGGCGGCGACTTTCTGCGCAATCGGAAGTGTGCTCATCTGCGAACTCCGTAACCGGTCTTACCTGCCCATCATTTCCCATCCCGGTGCTTCGCTCAACAAGACATGCTCGACCTCGCACACCGGATACGCCCAGCTCGATCCCGAACGCCACGCACCTTCGCGACCGGCGCCCATCCGCCCCGCGAAACCCCCGCGTCGAAATCCGCCGCCCCCGGGGTCACGCG
>JALSRY010000593.1 GCA_026984555.1 Phycisphaerae bacterium | reverse complement strand
TCGACGCCCGGCCCGGAGCTTTGATTGCAACCTGCGGCACGACCGCGCGATTCAGGAGGCGAAGCGGGGCCAGGTTGTCCGAGGATCTCCCTCGCCGTGCGCAGCGACTTCGACGAGGAGGTATGTCATGCGAGAAGGTTGTCTGTACGTGGGGCTCGACGTCTCGAACGCCAAGATTGACGTGGCGTTCCTCGATGGCGACGGGCGGCCCGTTCGTTCTCCGTCCACGTATCCCAACGGTCCCAAGGGCTGGACGGAGCTGCGAACGGCCGTCGTCGCGGCGGCCCGGCTCGTCGGCCCGAAGGCGCGGGTTGTGTGCGGCATGGAGTCGACGAGCAACATGCACAAGCGGGTCGAGCAGGCGCTGCGGGCCGAGACGCGCCGCAAGTTCGAGGTGCACGTGCTCAATCCGCGGGCGGTGAAGAGCTTCGGGAAGGTCCTGCTCAAGGACGCCAAGACCGACCGGCTCGACAGCCGGCTCATCGCCCTGTTCCTGCTGCGCATGCAGCCGGAGGTCAGGGCCGCGATGCCGGCCGGCTTCGAGGAGCTCAAGGAGGCGACGCGCACCCGCCGCCGGCTGGTCGAGGAGCGCACCGACCACAAGAACCGGCTGCACAAGCTCCTGCGCTACCACCTGCCGGGCTACCGCCACGTGTTGGGCATCCGGACCTTCCCCAAGCGGTTGCTCGTCGTGCTCGCTGAACTCGGTTCCCCGCACGCGCTGCTCGGCCGCAGCGTCGACGAGCTGGCCGGCATCCGGTACGGCCGTGGGCATCGTGTGGGCGAGCCCTTCGCTCGCAAGCTTCACGCCCTCGCCGAGCAGGCGCCGACCCGCGAACTGTCGAAGGTGACCCGCCTGCTCATCGAGACGACAGCACGCCGGATTCTCGACCTCGATGCGCTGCTGGCCGAGGTCGACCGGGCTATCGAGGAGCAGCTCGACGAGGTGTTCCCCGACCAGGTGCTCACCTCGATCCCGGGCATCGGGAAGGTGTCGGCAGCCGCCATCCTGGCCGAGATCGGCGACATCGGGCGCTTCGAGTCGAAGGAGCAGTTCGTCGGCTACTGCGGCCTGTACCCGATCGTCTGGGAGAGCGGTGAGGCCAAGCGGCGCTACCGCATGACCTACAAGGGCAACCGGATGCTGAAGATGACCCTGCTGGTCTCGTCGGCTGCCGCCCGGCAGTACAACCCGGTCATTGCGGCTTTCTACGAGCGGCTGCGCCGGCGCGACAAGTCGACCAAGGCCGCCGGCGGAGCGATCGCGCGCAAGATGGCCGAACTCGTCTTCACGCTGCTGGTGCGCAACGAGCCGTGGAGTGCCGACAAGGCCACTCGGGGTATGCAGAAGGCCGAGGCGATGCTGAAGAAGGCGGCGTAGAGCGGGGTTGCGGGAGCCCCATGCCCCATTGGAGAAGTCCTCGCGCGCCATGACGACCCGCGGGCGTACTCGAGGTCCCGGGGCCCCCGCCCGTCCAGAATACCCAGCGCCGAACGGCCAGGCTACCCGGAGTCCGGAGCCCCCGCCGGAGGCACCCGTCTGCCCATTGCCCGCGGCAATCGCGGCTCGTCGCGTGCAGCCCGGGTCAATGGCGGCGCAGCCGGCGAGCGAAGCGAGCATACCCTTGACGCGGGCGAGCACGACGAAACCCTCCCTGCCGCGATGGGCCGACGGTCCTCGCTCCCGCGCTTCGACCAGCTCCGGGGCCAGCCGACATAGGTCATGTCGGCTCAGGGTTGACATTCCTTATTGCATCTCCTTGGGGTTTCCGGCGTCGGGCCCATCCCGATCGCGAGGACATACAGGCGTTGTTCCGCGGGGAGCTCAAGCTCTTCTCGCGATGAAAACCGAGGAAAAATCAGGCCCTTGAGATAGCGCGGAGGGCGGCGCC
>JALSRY010000592.1 GCA_026984555.1 Phycisphaerae bacterium | reverse complement strand
CGCATTGTTCGCAGCGCCCGCGGCGGCGGCGCCACCGCTTGCGCAAGTGTCGGGGGGCCTCTTTCAGCGCCAGGCAAATCAGCGCGTAGAACGTCACGTCAGCCAGGAAGGGAGGCCAATCGGGGGGTGAGCGGCATGCCGACAATGGATCGGAACTTGGACCACCGTCCCGACCATGCCACAGCTCGTCGGAGCAGCAGCGTGTTCCATTCTGCCTGGGGTTGTGCCTCTCTGTTCTTGCTTCGGTAGGCGCCGCGCAACCCTGGCAGTGGCCAGCCCATGCGGAGCTCGTAACAGGCCCACCGATCGCGAAGTAGCGGGTCGATAGGTTTGAGGCTGGCTGGCCAGCCGTTGTGCAGTGTTGTCCAGCGCGGCAGGTAGTCGGGCGTGCACATACGCACCAGGGCGTAACGTTCCAAACGGTTCGCGATATGTTCATCGGGGAGTGTGGGGTCACGTTGGACGGCCCGGACGAGATCGGCTGGCGCCGCGTCGAGATCGAAAAACATGGCCAGGGTTCGGACACGCGACGGAAGGACGCGAGCCTGAAGGTAGCTCCCGTAGGGACTCTTCCAGATGCGTACCCACAAGTACGGTGCACGGCCAGGCCTGTAGCGCTGCAAGCGTCCAGTGCAAGAGTAGCTCATGGTTGGCAACGGAAGGAGCCAGACGACGAACGCGGTGGTGAGGTAAGTGCAGGCAGCGCCCGCGAGCGCATAAAACACGACGCGCCGCCAGCGAGGATGGCGGCCCTTTTCCTGTCGTGGTAGAGGCATAAGCCACACCTTGGCCGGCAGCGGTGTCGCGGGCATACACCGATACGCGCTTCACCCGGCGCGGGTTGCGTTTGGTTCGCGTTTGCCGGGCGAAGCGGGTAGTCCTACCGTTTGTACATCTCGCGGTGCGGCTGGTTGCAGGTCAGGTGCCCTCGCCGTAGTACGCGAGCAGTTGGGCGAGGTCGGCGAGATCCACGCAGCCGCTGGCGTCGAAGTCGGCGGCGGGGTCGTAGAGCGGATCGCCGTCGCATGTGTTGTAGGCGGCGAGTAGTGCCGACAAGTCGGACAGATCTACATCGTGATCGCCGTCCACATCTCCGGGGTACAGTGGCGTGGCGGTTATGGTGCCGGCGATGCGTACACTCTCGACCTGCGTTTCGACTTCGCCGAACGGCCAGCCGAGATCGACGACCGCCGTTCCGAGGACGACGTTGGTGATGGCGATCTGTCCGTAGCCGTCCGCATCGACGTACATCACGACGTCGGCCTCGAATGTGACGGGGTCGGGTTCGTCGGGGTAGCGCACGTGGTCATCGTAGATGGTGAAGGGCGGCGCGCCGTCGTAGGTATCCTCGCCAGACTGGTCGTTGGGGTCGATCTGGTCGGTCACGTCGAACGGACCGAACGTGATTCCCTGGTACGAGACGGTTACTTCCAGAAGGGTAATCTCATACGTTCCATCGTACAGCCAAGCGTCGTTCGCAACGCTGGTCGGCGAAGTGTAGAAGACATCCTCGCCGGCGGTGGTCAGGTCGTACGGCCAGGTTTGCGTTTGTCCTTTCGCCACCGATGCCATCGCCACGAGGGCGGCGACGAATACGACGCCGGCGGTTGCGAGTAACATGCCGCGGTCATTGGGTCGGCTCACCATGTTTCCCTCCTCCTGTGTTCGTGCCGGCAACCGATCGCTGCCGGTCGGAGCTGTTGTGTACGGGGGCGGTGCGTCCGGTCTGGCGGCCGGGCGCACCGCCTGCGCTTGTTTCCGTTTGGTCATGTTCCGTAGCCGTAGTTGGCCAACAACATGGACAGGTCGGCCAGGTCCACGTCGCCATCGCCGTCGAGGTCACCGTCCTCGTACTGGGCGCCGCCGGTCGTGCCGTAGTGTGCCAGCAGGATG
>JALSRY010000591.1 GCA_026984555.1 Phycisphaerae bacterium | reverse complement strand
AGGGCCATTGGACGAAATCCGGGGCCACAGGGATATTGGGAGTCCACCGGTTGCAAACCGGTGCCACAGGGAGAGCTTGTGCCACAAGGCATCGGGGAGGACCACCGGATGCAATCCGGTGCCACACGGCATGGGGGGATCACCGGATGGAAATCCGGGGCCACAGGGCATGGGGCTTGCGGTTGCCCGGGGCGACCCCGGCAAACGGTGGGAATCCGCTAGCAACCCCACGCCGCGGACGGTAAACTCTCCAGTCCCGGCCGGCGCAAACTCCGCAGTAGGCACCGGCTACGAGCGAGGGGGTTGCCCGCCCCCGCGGCGACGATGGGCTCAGAACCATTGCACGGGAAGGATGTTACGAATCATGGCCGATGAAGTGCCCTTGGCGGAAACGAGCGACGAATCCGGCGGAAAGGAGCCCCGGCTCAACAAGTATTTCAAGACCGTCATCAAGATGAAGGTCTCCGACCTCCACCTCAAGGCCGGCCGACCCGCGATGATCCGCATGAAAGGCGACATCCGGGCCCTCACCGGCGGTCCGCTCAGCGCCGAGTTCATCCACGACGGCATCTTCGAGTTGCTCAGCGAGAAACAGAAGCAGCAATACGAGGAGATGGGGGCCGTGGACTTCGCCTATGACGTCGGACCGCCCGGCGACGCCGACCGGTTCCGCGTCAACGCCTTTCAGCAGCGCGGCAAGATGTCCGTCGCGGCCCGCCGCGTGGATCGCAGCCGGTTCAAGTTCGAGGATCTGCACCTCCCGCCGGTGATGGCGGATATTGCCGAGTTCAACCAGGGGATGGTGCTGCTGGCGGGCATTACCGGATCGGGTAAGAGCACGACCATCGCGTCGATGATCAACTACATCAACGAACGCTGGCCGGTGCACATCGTGACGGTCGAAGACCCGATCGAGTACCTCTTTACGGACGACAAGGCGCTGATCAACCAGCGGGAGATCGGCATCGACGTCCCGGACTTCCATTCCGCGCTGAAGTTCCTGATGCGTGAAGACCCGGATGTCGTGCTGGTCGGCGAGTTGCGCGATATCGACACGTTCAGCGCCGCTGTTCACGCCGCCGAGACCGGTCACCTCGTTTTCGGCACGATCCACGCCTCCAGCGCGGCCCAGACGATTTCGCGTATTCTGGACCTGTTTCCGGAGAGCGAACGGCGGGCGATTCGCCAGGCACTCGAATTCAACCTCCAGTCGGTGATCTGCCAGAAGCTGATCCCCAGCGTCAAGGAGGGGGTGCCGATCGTCCCGACGGTCGAGATCATGATCGTGAACTCGGCGATTCGCAAGCTCATCCGCGAGGAACGCGACAACGAGATCATCAACGTGATTCGGGCGTCGTATGCCTCGGGAATGGTCGATTTTACCGAGCACTTGCGGCAACTGGTCGAAACCGGTTACATCGACCACGAAACCGCGTACGATTCGGCGCCGAACCCGGACGAACTCAAGATGGCGCTCAAGGGAATCAGGCAGCCGGTTTCCGGCATTCTGGGATAGTCGCGGCAGGAGGCCTCGCCCGGCCGAGCGACAGGAGAACACATGCCGACACTCGCCATGCTCGATCTGCTCGCACAGCTTCCGGAAAGCGAAGTGTACATCGACCCCTGGAAGCTGCTGGGGATGCTTGTCGTCTTCACGCTGTGGGCCCTGTTCGCGCAGTGGGTGGACAAGGACACCGTCGCTGTCAACACCTACCGCACGATCTGGAACACCGTCACGATGGTCACCGGAACCATCGCCACGGTCCTGATGCTCTTCCTGCCCGCGTACTGGTTCGGGATGGCGGCGTTCGTCCTCATCAACGGGGTCGTTGCGACGATCTACATCATCCATCGCAACGGGCTGGTCGTCGAAGAGGACAAGGTCGCCACCGTGGCCCACTTCAAACGGCTGATGTCCCAGGGCTTTCGTGGCTCGAAAAAGAAGGAGAAACGCGAGGTCGCCGAGCGGGTCCGCATCACCGGCGCCGACGGAAAGGTCGTCAAGATTCCCGAGGAAGACGAGCTGCGCGAGCAGTACGGCCTTGTGCAGGATATGCTCTTCGACGCGATCTGGAACCGGGCCAGCTTCGTCGAGGTCGTCCCCGCCGGCCAGAACTCGAAGGTCCGCATCCAGGTCGACGGCGTGACCGCCGAACGCGAGCCGCTGCCCCGGCCCCAGGGCGATTCGATCCTCATGTTTTTCAAACAGGTGGCCGGCCTCGATCTCCAGGAACGCCGCAAGCCGCAAAAAGGGCAGATCATGGCTGCGATCGGCGGCGACCAGCGGTTCGACGTGATCGTGCGTACCGGCGGGTCGAGCGCCGGCGAGAAACTCCAGTTGCGCATCGTCGGCGAGGAGAAGGATTACAAGATCAGCGACATCGGCCTGACCGAGGAGCAAATCGCGATCGTGCGTGAGGCGATGCACGCCGAGCACGGACTGATCGTGCTCTCGGCGCCGCCCAAGAACGGCCTGACCACCACGGTCTACAGTTTCGCCCGCAGCCACGATGCGTTTCTTGAGAACATCCAGTTGCTCGAGTACGAACCCGAGCTCGATGTCATCAACATTACCCGGTACGTGTACACCCCCTCAGACGAGAAGAGCTTCGCGGACGAGTTGCAGCGGATCATCCGCACCGACCCTGACGTGATCGTGCTGCCCGAGATTCGCGAGAAGGACGCCGCACCGATCGCCTGCACCGCCGCCACGCGCAAGCAGGTCATCTACGTGGGGATTCCCTCGGCCGACTTGTTCGACGCCCTGCGCCGCTGGGCGTCGATGGTGGGCGATGTGAAGTTGCTGGCCGCCAGCCTGTCGCTCGTGCTGCATCAGCGGCTCGTGCGCAAGCTCTGTCCGAGCTGCAAGACACCGTACAAGCCCGACCCGGCCACGCTCCAGAAGATCAACATGCCGCCCGACAAGGTGCTCTACCGCCCGCCCGAGCCCCAGTACGACAAGCACGGCAACCCGATCCTGTGTCAGCACTGCCACGGCACGGGGTACGTGGGGCGCACCGGCGTGTTCAACATGCTCGTGATGGATGACGAGCTGCGCAAGGTGATCGCCGGCGGCGGCTCGCTGTCGGAGATCAAGACGGTTGCGGCTCGCAAGGGTGGGCTGAGCCTTCAGCAACAAGCCCTCCAGAAGGTGTTCGATGGTGTCACGAGTATCGAAGAAGTCGTGCGCGTCACGCGCCCGCCGCGCCCCGCGGGCAAAGCGACCTCCAAGGCGAAATCCGACAAGCCGAGCGCGGCCTGAGTTCGGGAGACTCTCAAGATGGGACTGAATATCATTTCGCTGGCGCTGGTGCTCGCGATCACCTTCATGCACTCGATCTTCGGGTTCTTCAGCGGCCTGATCAACGTCGTATGTACGATCGCCTCGGTCGCGGTGGCGTTCGGGTTTTACGAGAAGGTCACCGACCTGGTCACCGCCCAGCTCGGGCTGAACGCCGCTTACGCCGCTCCCGCCGCCCTCGTGTTGTTGTTCGTGATTGCGTTCGCGATCCTGCGGACCCTGGCGGACAACTACATCCGCGGCAACGTGCGCGTTCCCGCCGCGCTCGACTGGGCCGGGGCGGTGTTGTGCGGCATCATCAACGCGCAGTTGATCGTCGGTGTCGCCGTCATCGCCATCATGATGCTCCCGCTGCGCAGCGCCGAGAAATCCACGGTGCTCGGTTTCGTTCGGTACGAGCGTGTTCCCGAAGAGCGCGACCCCGACCACGGCGAGCTGGTCAAGTTCGAACGCCACAACCTCTGGCTGCGCTCCGACGAATTCACCGTCGGTCTCGTCAACCTCCTCAGCGGCGGCAGCCTGCGCGGCAAGACCACGTTTCGCGAGGTATACCCGGACTTCGTCGAGGCGGTCTACGACAGCGCCAACACGGTCCAGCCCGAATCTTCACCGGCGCCCTACCGCGACAAGAAGGGCGGCGACGGGTTCAAGAAGGGAATCGCCGTCGGGTCGTGGTGGGTCGAGACCAAACCGATCAACGCCCGCTACGCCAAGGGCGTGCCCACGGCGAAAAAACCCGACCCCGGTTTCCAACGCATCGTCTTCAAGCCCGCGCCGGGCAAGAAGCTCATCGGCATGGAAATCGTCCTCAAGAAAGCCAGCGCCGATCGCGACAAGCGCTCGTTCGCCCACGTGTTCCGGCCGACGATGCTGCGGCTGGTCGGACGGGTGGGGGATCAGCCGGTGCAGGTGACGCCGCGGATACTCGGCAACGTGGACGAGCGTCTCAAGGGTGGCCTGCGCGTGGTCGATCCAGATACCAATTGCGAGGTGCCCGGATCGGGGCGCAACGTCATCTACGCCTACTTCGAGGTGGACGAGGCCTTCAAGCCCACGTTCCTCGAATATCGGCGATTCGCCCGCGCTCCGGTCGGTCCGCCCGCGGAGAACGCCCCGCGGCTCGTGTTCAGCATCGGTGGCAAGGAAGAACGGGGTGGGGGCGGTGGCCGCGGAAGCAGCCGCGGCCGAACATTCGGCAATGTGCTCGAATCGGGCAGTCGCGACAACTCGACGCTGCCGTTCGAGATGGTCCGCCGGGCCGTGCAGAACTCGGGCGATGTCGTGCTGGAAGGCGACAAACTCAAGGCCGGACGGTTCTTCGCGAGCCGCTCGCGGCTGGAGCCGACGCAGACCTCGCAACCCGTCATCAAGGAGTTCTTGCGGCCGCCGGGCAAACGGGTGATCCAGGTGCGCTACAAGCCGCGGAAGGCCCGCACGCTCGTCGGCCAGGTGTTCAATTTCGTCGGCCAACTCAACCAGTACTACGCCGAGGATGTCAACGCCAACCAGTATTTCCTGGCGGGCTACTTCGCGATCGTCAAACGGAACAACCAGGATTACATCGAGTTGTTCTTCAACGGCGATCCCGACGATCCGTGGGATCCCTCCTACAAGCACATGCTCGATTTCAAGGAGATCGACCGCCACGAGATCAACGACCAGGACGATGCGATCTTGGGGCTGATTTTCGTGGTGCCCGACGGGACGAAGATCCGCGCGATCAAGAACCAGGCCGGTGAGGGCGTGGACATTCGCATCGAGGCCGCCGGCGGTTGATTGTTCTGGCGGTGCCGCCTCGCTCGCGCCGCAAGCGGACAACGCGCACGCCTCGCGGCGTTGGCAACGAGCCTACGCGGGGCCGAGCTGTTCCGGCGCGGTCAGGTCGATCATCTCGAAACGCTCCACATCGATCAGGCCCTGGTCGGTCAGCTTGATTTCGCCGATGACCGACAGGCTCAGGAACGAGAGCGCCATGAAGGGGCGGCGCAGCCGGCCGTCGAGGGCTTCGGCGGCTTCGTGCAGGGCGCGGAGCTGTCGGCTGAGCGTTTCCGCGGTTTCCGTGCTCATCAGTCCCGCGATGGTCAGCGGCACGTCGGCGAGCACCTTCCCATTCTTCACCACGCAGAATCCCCCGCGGATCTTCACGATATGCACGGCGGCGACATACATGTCGTGGTCGTTCGTGCCGGCGACGATCAGGTTGTGCGAATCGTGGCTCACGCTCGAAGCGATTGCCCCGGTCGAGAACCCGAACCCGCGCACAAACCCCCGCCCGATGTTGCCACTGGCCTGGTGCCGTTCGATCACCGCGAGCTTGCACAGGTCACGTTTGGGGTCGGCGTGGAGCTGGCCCCCGTCGGCCCGCACGGATTCGACGATCCGGCGCGTGTCGATGCGGTCTTCGAGCACTTCGATCACGTTCACCTTGTACACGCCGTCGTGCGGCACGGGAATCGCGAAATGCTCCGGTTCGAGCCAGTGTACGTTGATGCTGCTGCGGAGCATCTGGGGCCGGCGCACGTTCTCGTCCAGGTCGATGGTGTGCCCCTCGGCGTAGACCAGCCGCCCCGCGTGATACACCCGCGTGACGCGGCACTGTTCCAGGTCGTCCAGAATCGTCAGCGAGGCCATGCGCCCGGGCGCCACCGCGCCCAGGTGCCCCAGCCCGAAATGCCGGGCGGCGTTGAGTGTCGCCAGCTTGATTGCGTGGATCGGATCGAGCCCGCTGGCGATCGACCGCCGAATCATGTGGTCGATCTGCCCTTCGGCCAGCAGGTCGTCCACGTCCTTGTCGTCGGTGACGAACATGAAACGGTCGAGCGTCTCCGGCGTGACGAGCGGCAACAGGGCGTCCAGGTTGCGGGCCTGGCTGCCCTCGCGAATCATGATCATCATGCCGGCGCGGAGCTTTTCGCGGGCTTCGTCCGCCGTCGTGCACTCGTGGTCCGTCGTGATGCCGGCGGCGACATACGCACACAAGTCGCGACCGGTCAGGCCGGGCGCGTGCCCGTCGATCGGCCGGCCCGTGGCCAGCCGGAGCTTGTCGAGGCATTCGGGGTCGTTGTTGACGACGCCGGGGTAGTTCATCATCTCCGCCAGTCCGAGCACCCATCGGTCGGACAGCAACGGTTCGAGGTCGAGCGCGCTCAGCTCCCCGCCGGCGCTTTCGAAACGAGACGCGGGGACACACGAGCTGGCCATGAAATAGACGTGGATGGGGCAATACTTGCTCGAGGAGAGCATGAAACGGATGCCCTCGGCGCCCATCACGTTCGCGATTTCGTGCGGGTCGGTGACGACGGCCGTGGTGCCGTGAGCCACCACCACTTTCGCGAACTCGGGCACGCTGAGCATCGACGATTCGATGTGTACGTGGCCGTCGATGAAGCCGGGACAGACGTAGCCACCGGCCAGGTCTACCGTCTCGCGTCCGTCGTATTGTCCGATTCCGACGATCTGGTCGCCGGCGATCGCCACGTCCCCCTCGTGAATCTCGCACGACACGACATTGACGATGCGTCCGTTCTTGAGCACGAGATCCGCCGGTCGCCTGCCAGCGGCGATGTCGATTCGGGTTTCAAGGTCCACAACCAGCCTCCATGAGCACGTTCGTTTGGTGTTTACGGTCCGGCTGCGACCGCCACCGCGTCCCGTTCGGTCCGCCCGGGTTGGGGCTACGCATCGCGGTCGCCGGGGGGTGGGAGCGTCGGGGGGCGATGAGGTTCCGTGCGCGGCGGCGAGGGCCAATCACCGTGCACGTGCATGTCGGTCGCTGCCGGGTCGGGAACCGCCCGCCGCCCGCCGCCACGCAGCGCCACCAGCGCGAACAGCACGGTGGCGAGCGCATAGCCGGCGGCGATCGGCAGCGCGCGGGTAGCGTAGACCGCCGCGCCGTCGGGCGGAGCCGGCTGCCAGAGGAAGAACTCGCGGATGATGTTCCCCTCGATCCGATACGAGTGCAGCAGACCGATCGCCGTCAGCACCGTTGCCGCCGCGCACCAGCCCGCCGCCGCCCGATACTTCCGGTCGATCAGCGCGACGGTCAGGGCGGTGAGGATCAGCGACGAGATCAGCCAGCCCGAATTCGCCCCGAACAACGCCAGGATTCCCGACAGCTCGGGGACGGCGGTCGTTCCGGCGAGGCTGTTGCGGACCAGCTCGGCGAGTGTCACCTGGGCTCCGCCGTCAGCCAGAAACAGCGGCACTTTGATCGCGAACATCGCCGCCAGCGCGGGAAACAGGGCGATTGCCACGGCGGGGGCGTGTCGCCGCGGGGTCGTCTGGAACGCCTGTGCCGTGATGACGATTCCGATGTACATCACGATGGCGGCTCCGGCCTCGATCGGAATGAGCTTGCTTACGAATGTGCCCCAGCCGAACAGGAACAGCACCGTGTAGAACGCGCCGTTGAGGATCGAGTATCCCGCCCGCGCCCCCATCGCCTTCCAGCCCGGGTGGCCGATGTAGATCGTCGTCGGGAAGCACGAGCCGAACAACCCGGCGGCGATCGAGCCCAGCCCGTTCACCGCCAGCGAGGGAGCGGTCGCGAACTTGTCACCCGCCGCTTCGGCCGACTCGATGTTCTGGAGCGAACCGAGCGCGTTGAGCAGGCCCATCGGCACCGACACCGTCAGGAATCCCACCAGCAGCTCCGGCTGCGACAACACCGCCACGATCTCCCGCCCGCAGAACACCGGCGCGATCCAGTGCACCTCGTCCAGCCCCGCTTTGAGCGCCGCCGCATCCATGTGCACGCCGCCGAACCGCGCGAAGCCGGCGGCCGATGCTCCCCAGGCCAGCACCGTCCCGAACAGCACGACGAGCAACCCCCCGGGGAGCCCCAGCGGGAAGCGGTAGTCGCCGAAGTACGCCAGCAGGAGGATGCCCAGCGGCAACAGGCCCACCAGCGGATGGGCATAGATCCGAAACGCGAAGTCCGAGGCGATGAACGTGATTCCCACCGCCGCCAGGACGCCCAGCAAGGCCGCTCGTGGCGTGATCCGGCGCAGCTTTTCCGCGAAAAACGCGCCGACGAACTCGATGATCCCGCTGACGATGCACGCGAGCATGCCGGCTTTCCACGCCAGGTCGGCCGCCGCCGCCGGCCCCACGTCTCCCACGAAGTTGTGATACACCGGCGCCATGACGAACAAGGCGAACGCGAAAACCGACGGCGTATTGATGCCATAGGGCAGGGCGGTGCAGGTGGGGTTGCGCGTCTTGCGCGCGACATAATGGGCCTGGAGCCCGTAGAACACGTTCCCGATCAGCAGGCTGATGGCGACGCCCGGCAGGATGTGCGTCGTGATGGTGGCAAGCGGAATCCCGGCGGCGCTCGTGCATAGCACGATAATGGTGAGCACCTGCACGAGATTGTCGACCATCAACCCGAAGAACCCGTCGATGTCGCCACGGACCCAGATGGGATATCGAAAACGCTCCTCCGCCATGCGTGCCTCCCGCGAGATGAGCCCGCTGATCCTGCGAGAATCCTATGCGTGCCGCCGGCGCGGCTCAAGCCGACGTGTTCGCCGGTTCGCCGGCCGCTGACGAGGTGAGCAGGACCAGACCCGGCCGCATCCCCA
>JALSRY010000590.1 GCA_026984555.1 Phycisphaerae bacterium | reverse complement strand
CAACAAACGCTTGTAGCCGATCGTCGTACCTTCGGCGATCTGCCGCCACACGCCGCCGACCTGGGCCTCGATCGCGAACGAGCGCACACGCTGGCCCAGCTCGATCGCTTCGCCAAGCATCGCCCGATCGAACGTGCGCGGCTCGTGCAGGTCGAGGATGAGCGCGGCGGTATACGTTTCGGTGTCGGGCATCCACCACGTGTGCCGATCTCCGTCCACGACGTTCGCGGGCGCGTTGGTGCGCCCGGTATTGCCGGAGACGCCCGCCCGCGCCCGGCCGGACGAGGCCGCGGGCGGCGCGTCGTGAAGCGACGCGGTCACATCGGCCCCGGCGGCGAGGTTGGTGGCGAATGTTTCGTCGAGCACGCGGCGGAACTCCGCGAGGCGGGCGGCGTCGTTTTCGTGGATCAGGCCGCGCTTGTCGGGCGGCACGTTGAGCAGCAGTACGCCGTTGCGGCCGACGGATTTGTAGTAGATGTCCACAAGCTCGGCGACGGACTTGACTTTGTCGTCTTGGGAAGCGTGGTAGAACCAGCCGGGTCGGATGGACACGTCGCACTCGGCCGGGACCCAGCAGTCGCCGTCCTCGTGTCCCTCCGTAAGCTGGCGGTACTTGGGCGTGCCGGGGTAGAACTCGCCGCAGCGCAGCGTGGACCAGTTGGTCAGGCCGGCGACGCCGCGCTCGTTGCCGACCCAGCGCACGTCCGGCCCGCCGTCGGAGAAGATGACCGCCGCCGGCGCGAGCCGCCGCACGATTTCGTAGTACCCCTGCCAGTCGTAGACCTGGCGTTTGCCGTTGGGGCCTTCGCCGCAGGCCCCGTCGAACCACTGTTCGTAGACCGGGCCATAGTTGCCGAGCAATTCGGCCAGTTGGCCCTTGAAGTATTCGTTGTAACGGGGGGAGTCGCCGTAGCTTTGCTCGTGGCGATCCCAGGGGGAGAGGTACAGGCCGAGCTTGATGCCCGCCTCGCGGCAAGCCTCGGCCAGCTCGCGAACCACATCGCCCTGTCCACCCCGCCAGGGGCTGTTCTTGACCGAGTGTTCGGTGTACTTGCTGGGCCAGAGACAGAACCCGTCGTGGTGTTTGGCGGTGAGGATCACCTGTTTGAAGCCCGCGGCCTTGAGCACACGTACCCACTGGCGGGCATCGAACCGGGTCGGGTTGAACAAGGCAAGGTCTTCGTCGCCGGTGCCCCATTCGCGATCCGTGAACGTGTTGATGCCGAAATGAACGAACGCGATCAGCTCCATCTCCTGCCAGGCCACCTGCCGTGGCGACGGTGCGGGCAGTTTCGCTCCCGGGGCGGGTCGCGGCGCGGAGGGTACGTCGTAGCACAACATGTCGTGCGCGACGGGGCGGCGCGCCAGTCCTGGTCCCGCGACAAGAACCTTCAGCCCGTCGCCGCCGGTCTTCTCGAAAAACGTTACGGTGATCGGGTGGCGGCCGGCGGCCAAGGCCACCACGCCACTGGCGGATTTCATGCCGTGCAGACCGTCGTTGTCCACCACGAGCTCGTCGCCGATGTAGAGTCGGCTGCCGTCGTCGGAGATCGTCTCGAACGTGTACACGCCGTCAGAGGGCACACGAACGAAACCGCGGTAGCGGAAGGCGAAGTGCTCGGCACGGTGCCGCGGGGCGAACGTGAACGCCGCGGTGACGCCGGCCGATACGGGCTTGATCCGGTCGAAATCGGGCAGGCGGTTCCAATTGCCCTCGTAGTATTCGTAGCAGACCCCGGGAGCGGTCCGGGCCACCGCCGTCGCCGGCCGCAGCGGCACTTTCCTGAACGTGGCCTCGGCGACGGGGCTGACCGGCTTGCCGCCTCGAAACAGCCGAGCCCGCACCGTCGCACTGTCGGTCAGCCGCACCGGTCCGTGTACGCGCGGCGAGTCGGGCGCGACATCGCGCCCGTCGATCGTGTAACGAACCTCGACGTTCTCGCGGTCGCTGGTGATCTTCACATCGAGCATATCGACGAAGATGCCGTGCGCGGCGGCGATCTTCGGCGGAGCGCTCACATCGGCGCGACCAGCCACGTCGAGCACGACCACGGCGTCGATCGGGTCGGGCGGCGCGGGTGGCACGGCGATTACCAAAGCGTCCTCCCGCCGCGTCACCGCCAACGGCTTGCGGTCGGCGTCGGCCAGCAGGGTCGCCCCGCGTGGGTTGTTGTATATGCCCGGCACGACCAGCCGCGCGTCGGCCGGCCAGTCGAACACGTGCAGGTAGAGTCGCGTATCGCCGCCGGGAAGCTGTTTCTGCGTGCAGCGGCCCCAGGGAAGGTTCGGGAACGGGCTGGCCTGCGTGGCGTAGATCGACGCGCCGTTGACCCTCATCCACCGGCCGATGCCGCGCAGCCGGTCGATGCTCTCTTGCGGAAACGTGCCGTCGGCTTTCGGTCCGACGTTGAGCAGGAAGTTGCCGCCTTTCGAGGCGATGTCGGCGAGCTTGCGGATCAGGTCTTTTGTCGATTTGAAGTCGTGATCGTGTTTGTTGTAACCCCAGTGCCGGTTCATGGTCATGCAGGTTTCCCAGTCCACGCCCGGAAGGCCCGTCGGGGGGATGCGTTGCTCCGGTGTGCCGAAGTCGCCGGCGTAACCGTGGTCGCTCATGCCACCCATTCCGCCGCGCCCCTTGTCGACGCGGTTGTTGACGATGACGTCCGGTTGGAGCGTGCGGCACAGGTCGTAGAGCGTCTGGCCGTACCTGTGGTTCCAGGTGGATTCCCATTCGCCGTCGAACCACATGACGCCGATGGGCCCGTAGTGGGTGAGCAGCTCGGTGACCTGGTTCCGCAGGTACGTGACGTAGCGATCGAAATCGGCGCCGTCGGGCGGGCGGTTCTTCTTTTCCCACGTCCGCCGGGGGAGGTAGTCCGGGTGGTGCCAGTCCATGATCGAGTGGTACCAGCATATTCTCAGGCCGTGCCTGCGGCAGGCCTGCGAAAGCTCCTTCATGATGTCGCGCTTGAACGGCGTGGACATGATGTCGAAGTCGGTGTACTTCGAGTCGAACAGGCAAAACCCGTCGTGGTGCTTGGTGGTGATGACGATGTACTTCATGCCCGCGTCGGCCGCCATCCGCGCCCACGCGTCGGCATCGAATTTCACCGGGTTGAATCGCTCGACGAGCTTTTCGTACTCCTCGACGGGGATGTGGGCCGTGTGGCGGATCCACTCCGCGTGGTTGGTCTGGCCGTTCCACTCACCGGCGGGAATCGCGTAGAGCCCCCAGTGGATGAACATGCCGAACCGCGCCTCACGCCACCATTTCATGCGTGCGTCGCGCGCGGAGCGGGACTCACGCGCCGCCGCGGTGGCGTGCGCGTCGCCCACCGTCCGTTGCGTTGTGCCGGCAGCCTGCTTGGCGGGGTGTTCTTGTGCGAATCCGGTCCGCACACACCATAGCGGGGCAGCGAGCACGACCAGCAAACCGATTTTCATCATGAGACATCTCCCGTACCGTGATTCGTGGATCTCGTGCGCTTCGCCGGGACGCCAAACTGGTGCGC
Organism: Phycisphaerae bacterium; assembly: GCA_026984555.1. GTDB lineage: Bacteria > Planctomycetota > Phycisphaerae > UBA1845 > Fen-1342 > JALSRY01. The sequence goes on along the minus strand of JALSRY010000590.1, from coordinate 5,392 downwards.
CCCCCGGCGGGTGTTGTTCACCGAGTCCGTTCGCTGGTAACGGTCTGGCGTCGTCGGCGAACGATCCGCACGCTACCTTACCACGATCACGCGCGCGGTGTGGGGCCGCGCGCCGCGGACCACGTACTCGCGCCCGGCGGTGCCCAGGTCGCGGCCGCTCCAGAGATCGGTCAGTCGGCCGGGCGCGTCGAGCGCCGTTCGGAAGTCTGGGGGCGGCCCGTCGGGGTCGGTTGCAGAATCTCATCGATCATCGGGCGGATCATCTTCCCCCAAGCGCGAAACCCGGCCTTCTTGAAGTGGATGTAATCGCCGCGCATCAACTTCGGGTCGGCGGTGCCGTCGGGGCGGATGAAACGCTTGGCCAGGTCCACCAGCCGCACGCGCTTCCCGTCGGCCATGTGCCGGATCGCCCGGTTGACGGCGTTGACTTTCTCGCGAACGGGGTCGTCCGCGGTCTTGCCACGCTCGATCGTGCACAGCAGGATCGTGGCGCTCGGCGCCTTGCGGGCCAGTCGATCGAGAATCGCCCGGATGCCGGCGGCGATGTCGGCGGCGCTGTCGTGCGGCAGGTTGTTCGTACCGATCAGCAGAACGATGACGCGCGGGTCGATGTGGTCGAAGTTGCCGTGGTCGATCCGCCAGAGGATGTGTTGCGTCCGGTCGCCGCTGATGCCGAAATTGGCCGCGTGCAAATCGCCGAAAAACTCGTCCCAGAGCGCACCGGCACTCGAACCGATGCTGCGCCACGGTCCGCCCCAGCCTTGCGTGATCGAATCACCGAGCAGGACGACTTGCAGGTCGGGGTGTTCTTGGCCGATGCGGTTGATCGACGAGTGCTGATCCATCCAGGTTCCCTTTCGCCAGCCGGCCGGCCCAGCGCGGTTCTCGTTGCTGGAGACGGGCACGAGTGTAGCGGGGAGGCGTCGGGGGCTGCGGGCGTTTCGCGATGTGGGATGTGTAGCAGTCGCCGGCGGCGCCGGGCGGATACGCGACGGAGGGGACGTCGCCTTGCCGGTCGAGCCTCTGCCTGCCGGCGTCTGGGCCCATCCGGCCGTGGCAAGCGCGACGACCGTGAACCAGCCGCCGGCCCGCCGCACGAAACCGTGTCGCATCATCGTTTCGTCCCCTGTGTCCAGCAATGCTCATCGCGTCTTTCGCCCGGCCCCCGGGCATCGGGTGTCGCAGCCCCCCGCGTCAGGCTGGCCCAAGCGGGCATTATTCCGGATTCTCGGTCTCGTGGGCGACGTTGGCCGGCACAAACCCGTCGTCTTTGCCGGTTACGTTCTTGGCCACGTTGCGTGTGAGCTTGCGCAGGTCGATCCCGAGCACGGATTCGACCGTCGCCAACGTCTCGGTGAGCACCTTGGCCCGGCCCAGCGCGGCGCCGGCCACCGCCTTCCCGTTGCCTCCGTCGATGACGGTAACGTTCCCGAGGTCCACGCCCTCGATCGTAGACGCCAGACGTTGCACGATTTCCGGCGTCATCTCGACGAGCATGACCTTGAGCGCGTCGGGGTGTTGCTGGATGGCCTTGCCGATCTGTTCGATTGCCGCGGCGCGGGCCTTGCCCTCTTCGAGCGTGTGCGCCGCGTCGCCTTCGGCCTTGGCCTTGGCCACGTCGCGGGCGGCGAGTGCCCGGGCCACCTCGGTCGCGGTCAGGCGGGCTCGTTCGGCCTCGGCCTCGGCTTCCTGTTGGCTGGCCTCTTTGAGGGCGGCCTCGCGGGCCAGTTCAGCCTTGCGGATCCGCAAGTCATTATCCGCTTCGGCGATGGCCTTCTCCGCGGCCAGCCGCGCCTGCTCGGCGGCCTGGTGCGACTGGGCCTCGATCTTCTTGGCCTCGGCGTCGCGGGCGGCCTTGGCCTTGCGTGCGGCGGCGTTGGCCTCGGCCTCCTTGACAACCGCTTCCGCGGCGCGGGCGGCTTCGGCCTTGCGAGCCGCGGAGATGACCTCGGCGCGAGCCTTGCGCGCGATCGACTCCAGATACTGCTCTTCGTCGTGGACGTTCTGGATGTTGACGCTGTCGATCACCAGGCCGAGTTTCCGCAGATCGTCGGAAACCTCGTCCATGACGGTTTGTACGAACTTGTCCCGGTCCTCGACGATCTCCTCCGGGGTCATCTTGCCGATCACCGCCCGCAGCCCGCCTTCCAGCGTCTCGCGGGCCACCCGTTGCATTTCCTGCACGGGCTCGCCCAGGAATCGTTCGATCGCGGCCCCACGGACGGCCGGGTCCGACGACACCTTGACATTCGCTACGCCGGTGACGGTGATCGGCATCATCGTTCCGCCGCCGGACTGGGCCTTGACCTCGAGCGAGACCTGCATGTTGCGGAGCGTGATCCGCATGACCCTGTTGATCACCGGAATGACGATCCTGCGGCCGCCGATCAGGACGCGATAGCCGACGCCTTCGCGGCCGGTACCGCCGGTGATCACGACCATCTCGTTCGGATTGCCCACCACGACCAGTTTCGCGATGGTGATGACGATCGCGAGCACGATGAACAGAACCGCGCCGAAAAACACGATAACCGCGAACGGTACGTCGGGCGATACAGCCAGCATCATGACACTTCTCCTTTTGCTGATTTGGAATCTCGGGCAAACGCGCCCCGCGACACGACCTGGGCCACGCCCGCCCGGTAGCCGACCACGACGACTTCCTCGCCCACACCGAAACGGGCTTGGACGTCGGCCCCCACCGCCGGTACATCGCGGCGCGTCCCCCGCACGTGCAACGTCACTTCGCCCTTCCGGTGCGGTTCGATCGGAACCGATACCCGCGCCAGTTTCTGCACGTAGTCCCGTGGCTGCGGGGTGCTGTCGCCGGACGTACGCCGGATCGCGCGGAACATCTGGTGAACGGCCTGACCCACACCGACGCCGGCGACCAGCGCGATCACCAGCGTGGCGGCTGGGCCCACCGTCGTCATATGCGTCAAGATCACGCCGACGGCGCCAAAAGCCGCCAGGAAGAACACCACGAATCGCATCGAGAACCACGTGGCCAACGCCGTCGCCCCGCCCGTCGCGTGCGCAACGTCCGCGACGTCCGTCTCCAGGTCGACGTCCGCATCTACGTCGAAATCCGCGTCCACGTCGAAATCCGCATCCACGTCCACATCTACGTCGGCGTCGAAGTCCGCCCCCGCTCCCGTGTCCACGTCGGCATCGCCGTGGGCTCCCCCGATGATCGACACGAGCAGCAACCCGCCGCCGATGACCAGCCCGCCCCAATACGCGATGTCGAGCGCATCGGCGGCATACGCGAGAACACATGCTGCGATTTCGGTCATTTCGTGTCTCCGATCCGTGGGCGAGTCCGGCACCAGGTCGGCCAAGACCACCCGCCCCGCGGCGGCGGTGCCAACGCATCACCGTTCGCCCCAACGCGCGGGCCGCCGGTGCGTGGTTGCCTTTTCGGCCGCCGCCCGCATCCCGTCGTGCGGCAGCGCACAAAACCCACAACCGCGATTGGCGGCCGTTTCTGCGCTTCTTGCCTCCGTATCGGTTCGTCCATCAGTTGCGCAGTGGCGTCTGCTGCGATTGCTGTGCAACTCCGGCATTTTTCACGTTGTGGTCGAACACCACGTTGTTATGAAGGGTACCCGCGAAATGCCCCGCGCCTATTGCAAAACGGCGTGATTCTCATAACCCCAAGTGCGCATGACGCTTTCGCCGAACCCCCGATGTGCATGGCATGCTTGCCAACCGGACCGATCCATTGTCTACCGCGAGCACGCCGGGGTCAATCCTCCCGGTGCCGGCGTTCTCCTCGCTTTCTCCTTCGCCCGGAGATGGTGGGGGGGCGGACGCTTTCGCATGGCCCGCCAGCGACCGCCGACCGGCGCTTTGCGGACCGCGGCCCGCCGAGCGTACAATCACGCTGCGCCTGATGCCACCGATTCATGGGTACGACGAGGTGTTCACCACGATGCCAACCAAGGATGTCGACAAACGGATCGAGGGGCTCGCCGACCTGGCCGGGGGGCTCTACGGCGGGGATTTCCTCCTGACCTGGAACCACAGCCTCGAAAACATCCGCGCGGTCTTGCTGGTTGCCGAAGCGCTCGAAGACATGTACCGCGCCGGGCTCTCGACGCGGGTCTTCGAGGGTGGGTTGGCCGTATCCAACTTCCGCGACAAGTCGACGCGGACGCGGTTCTCTTTCGCTTCCGCCGCCAGCTTGCTCGGCCTGACGCCGGCCGACCTCGACGAAACCAAGTCGCAGGTCAGCCACGGCGAGACCGTCCGCGAGACGGCAAACATGATCTCGTTCCTCACCGAGACCATCGGCATCCGCGACGACCTGTACATCCACGAGGGCCACGAATACATGCGGGCGGTCGCCGACGCGGTCACGGAGGGGTTCCGCCAGGGTGTCCTCGCCCAGCGACCGGCCGTCATCAACCTCCAGTGCGATCGTGACCACCCGACCCAAACGCTCGCCGACCTGCTTCACCTCAAACACACGTTCGGCTCGCTCGAGGCCCTGCGCGGCAAACGGCTCGCGATGACCTGGGCGTACTCGCCCTCCTACGGCAAACCCCTGAGCGTGCCCCAAGGCATCATCACCCTCATGGCCCGTTTCGGCATGGACGTGGTGCTGGCCCATCCCCCGGGCTACGACCTCCTGCCCGAGCCCCTCGCATTGGCCCAGCGTTTCGCCGACGAGACCGGCGGCTCGTTTACGCACACCGACTCCATGGAAGAAGCCTTCCGCGGTGCCGATATCGTCTATCCCAAGAGCTGGGCACCGTTGAGCGTCATGGAACGCCGAACGGAACTCCTGCGCGCCGGGCGGTCGGGCGAGCTCGACGCCCTCGAACACGAGTGCCTCGCGCGAAACGCCCGCTACCGCGACTGGGAGTGCAACGCCGACATGATGAGCCGCTCTCGCGACGGCCGGGCGCTCTACATGCACTGCCTGCCGGCGGATATCACCGGCGTGAGCTGCGCAGCCGGCGAAGTAACCGCGGACGTCTTCGAACACTACCGGCTCACCACGTACCGGCAGGCCGGCTACAAACCCTTCGTGATCGCCGCCCTGATCCTCCTGACGCGGTGCGAACACTGCGAAAAAACGCTCGCCGCGATCAGCAGCCGCGCGACGCGACGTGTCCTGTGAGAACTCCATGAACACGGCGGGCGCGGCAAGCCACCACCAGAACCCTCCGGGCGGCGCTCGTCCGACCCTGGGGCGCGAATACACGCTCGTCCTGGCGGCGGCGCTCGTGTTCTACGTGATTTGCGCCGCCCCTGGCGTCTTGTGGCAGGACAGCGGCCTCGCTCAGGTGCGCGTGCTCGAACACGACTTGATCGGTACGCTCGGCCTCGCGCTGAGCCATGCGCTCTACTACCTGCTGGCCATCGCCTTTCAATCCCTGCCGCT
>JALSRY010000589.1 GCA_026984555.1 Phycisphaerae bacterium | reverse complement strand
TCGTGGTCGCTCGCACCTTCCTCGAAGTCTTCGCCGACCTCTCCCCCCCGGCCGACATCCCCAACTTGGCAACGGTTTTGAGCTGGCGATGAGGTATCGTCTCCCGCATCAACGTGTTCACTCGATGCGCGGAGGACCGACATGGCGAAACGACGAACTTCCGACGAAGCCTGGATGGTGTTTTGGGCCTCTTTGCTGTCGCCCCTCTACCTGGGAGAAGTCGACGCCAAGGAGACCGCGCGCTTCCTGCGGCAGTTGGCCGGCGAGGAACACTTGTTTCCCGACGGCACGCGCAGAAAACCGAGCCTCAGTACGCTGCGGCGCAAGTGGAAGAAACTCCGCCAGGGAGGTCCCCGGGCCCTGCAGCGAAAAACTCGCAGCGACCGGGGAACCGTCCGCAAGGGGCGTCGGTCCCTCATCGAACGCGCCATTGAGCTGAAGAAGGACCAGGCCAGGCGCAGCTCGGTCGTGATCAACCACATCCTCAAGGTCGAGTCCAAGCAAGAGATCCCCAAGTCGACCTTGTACCGCCATCTGAAACAGGCGGGCGCGACGCGACAGAAGCTGGGGATCGTGTCGCAACCGGTCCGCGGGCGCTGGACGCGCGATCGCAGCAACGCGTTGTGGGTGGGAGACTTCGAAGACGGTCCCCGCGTGATCGCGGGCGATCAGGTCGTCAAGACGCACCTTTCCGCCTTCATCGACTGCCATAGTCGATACGTGGTGGCCGCCCGGTATTACCTTCGGGAGAATCTGGACGTTCTCGTCGATACGTTGCTGCAAGCCTGGTCGGAACATGGCAGCAGCCGGGAAATCTACGTCGACAACGCCAAGGTCTACCACAGCCGCGCGCTGAAGCTGGCCAGCATGGCCACCGGAACTCGCGTGCGGTACCGCAAGGTGCGCGATCCGGCCGGAGGAGGTCTGATCGAGAGCTTCTTCCGTACCGTTCAGTCCCAGTTCGAAGCCGAGGTGCGGGCGCATTCGACCCTCACCCTGGAGAAGCTCAACCAGGGCTTCTCCGCGTGGCTGGCCATCGGCTATCACCAGACGATCCACTCGGAGATCCGGGAGACGCCTCGAGATCGCTATGAGCGAGACCGGCTGCCGCGCCGCCACGTCGATCTGGGAGAGATCGCCGCGTACTTCCATCAACGCGTGCAGCGCACGGTTCACCGCGTCTACTGCGACGTGCAACTCCATGGCAAGTTCTACCGGGTCGACACCAGGCTGCGTGGGGATCGGATCGAGGTGCGTTACGACCCGTTCGAACGGCCGCTCGAAACGGTGCTGCTGTACGATCCCAAAACCGATGTCTACTTGGGCAAGGGCGTACTTCACGACCGGCCGGTCGATCCGCAACAGGTTCCGGCGCCGGCCAAACCGGAAAGACCCAAGTTCGATTATGTCGAGATGCTGATCGACGAGCACCGGCAGCAGCTTGACCGCGAGGCCCGGGGGCTCGACTACCTCGCCGCCATGAGCCACGCCGACCGGCGCTGGCCCTTTACCGAGTTCGTGCAGCGTCTGGCTTCCCGCCTGGGCAAGTCGGGAGGCATGTCGGCGTTCTCGGGGAGCGAACTCGAAACGTTGCACCGGTTCTACCTGCGGCATTCCCGGTTGACGGCCGTGCTGGTCGACCGGGCGGTCGAGGCGGCTGCCGCCCCGACGATCACCGACGTCTTGTTTCAGTTGCAGTTGTTGTTGGAAGAAGAAAGGAGCGAGTAACCATGTTTTTGAATCATTTCAAGATGAAGGCGCAGCCGTTCGCCGAGCGCGCCGAGTCGGACGCGTTCTGGCGGGACCGGCGGATCGACGAAGGATTGGCCCGCCTGCGATATCTGGCCCGGGACGCCACGGTAGGGCTCTTGTCGGGCCCGAGCGGCGTGGGAAAGTCGG
>JALSRY010000588.1 GCA_026984555.1 Phycisphaerae bacterium | reverse complement strand
CAGCTGTGGCAAAGCCCCAACGGCAAGACGCCCGAGGCCACGCTCTACGCCGCCATCGTGAGAACGATCTCCGCGAAGGGCGACGCCGCCCCATTCAAGAAGGTCGGCCGCGGGTTGTTCGCGTTCAACGGATAGCGCGCAACACATCACGGTCCCACCTCCGACGCCTCGGCGGCCGACGCCGGGGTGTCTCTTCGGCCTGACTGGCCTGTGACCGGGATCGCCGCTGACAAACGGTCGTTTCTCCGCGATGCCGCCTGAGAAGCGCTCGTTTCTCGGCCGGTAGCGCACCGAGCGCTGCTCATGCCGCGCGCCGCCCGATCGCTGCCCGAGCCATCCATTACGTTGGCGAAGCCGCTTGGCCCTCCACCTGCCCCGAGTGCGTTCTTGACTGCACGATATCGTTGTGCTATCATCGTCGCGGATCGCCGAAGGAGCCCGCATCATGGCCGATATCCTTATTCGTGGATTGGACAAGATGGTGCTCGAACGCCTCAAGGCCCGTGCGCGGCGCAACGGCCGCTCACTCCAGAGTGAGGCTCGCCGGCTGCTGGAACAATCCGCCGGTGGTGGCGGTGAGGCGCTCGAGGCGGTGCTCGAGAAATGGTCGCAGCGCTTCGCGGGGCGGCGCATGGCACGCAGCAGCACGCTGATCCGCGAGGATCGGCGGCGGTGAAGCGCTGCGTGGTCGATGCCAGCGTCGTGGCCGCGGCCTTCTTCCGCGAGCCGCACGCCCAGGCGGCCCGGCGTGTGTTGGCCGGCGGTGGCGAACTGCACGCCCCGGACCTCGTGTGGGCCGAGCTTGGTAACGTGGTGTGGAAACGCCGGCGGCGGCGCGAGATCGACGAGTCTGAAGCGGTCGAACTCATCCAAGACATGCTGACGTTGCCACTGACCATCACGCCCACCGAGGTTCTGCTCGAAGCCGCCGTGCGTCTGGCCATGCGGACCGGGCGCACCGTGTACGACTCGCTTTATCTGGCACTCGCTGTGGACCAGCGCACGCGTCTGCTGACCAGCGACCGCCGCCTCGTCAATGCACTGGGCGACACGCCGTTGGAGCGCCATGTGAAATGGATCGGGGACCTTGATTAACGCGCCGTGCATGCCGGCTTCTCCACAGCCACTTCGATCCGCTCCGCCTTCCGCCCGGTGAAATGTTCCCACCTCTGCACGATCACGTCGCAATACAGCGGGTCGAGCTCGAGCATGAAGCACCGCCGGCCGGTCTGTTCGCACGCGATCAGCGTCGAGCCGCTGCCGCCGAAGGGGTCGAAGACGTGCTCGCCCGGGCGGCTCGAATACTGGATGGCCCGCACGGCCAGCTCGACGGGCTTTTCGGTCAAGTGGACCATCGCCTGCGGGTTGACCTTCTTGACGTGCCAGAGGTCGGTCGCGTTGTTCGGGCCGAAGAAGTGGTGGCCGGCGCCTTCGCGCCAGCCGTAGAAGCAGATCTCGAACGCGCCCATGAAGTCCTTGCGCGTCAGCACCGGATGCTGCTTGTCCCACACGATGCCCTGGCTGAAGTACAGCCCGGCCGCCTTGAGCGCCGGCGGGTAGTTGCCCAGGTTCGCGTACCCGCCCCAGACGTAAAACGACCGGCCCGGCTCGAGCACGCGGGCCATCTGGCCGAACCAGGCGTGCAGCAGCTGCTCGAACGCCTCGTCGCTGATGAAGTCGTTCTCCAGCGGCCGGTCCTTGGGCCGCATCTTCCGGCGGGCCTTGGCCGGATCGGTCACGCCGCGGGCGACATCGAACGACTGGTGGTGCATCTTCTGCGACAGGTCGGGATACGAGCTCATCCCCGCCGCGATGGCCGTGCTGCTGCGTGGTTCGACCTTCACGTTATACGGTGGATCGCTATTGACCAGGTGCACCGGCAGAATCGCCCTGTCTTCGCCAGAA
>JALSRY010000587.1 GCA_026984555.1 Phycisphaerae bacterium | reverse complement strand
GGCGGTATCTGCTGGTTTTCGCCCGGGCCGTTGCCCGCCATGCCGCCTTCACCGCCCGTGCCCCCGCCGCCGGCTCGGCTTTCGCGTCGGGCGCCCTCCTCCGGTTTCGAACCATCGCCCAGTTTGCCGCGGACTTCTCGTGCCTCGGCACCGTGCTGCTCGATGAACTTCTTGAGTCGCTGTTTGAAGTCCTCCGTCGCGGCGCCATCCTGAGCCGGAGCGTTGGGGTCGTCGCCGACGGACCCGCCGCCCGACGAATCTCCATCACGCGTGGACCCGCCCGCATCATCACCGACCTGGTTGGGATCGACGATCGTAGGGCCGTCCTTGTCGCCGGTGACCTCGCCCTTCCCCGAGGCGGGTTTGTAAAGGCCACCGGTGGGCTCACCCTGTTTCGATGCGGTGACGGACTGCCCGTTTTCCCCCGCTTCGCCGGCTGGCGACCGCCGCACGACCTGTGATCCCGGCTCGGCGACCTCGGTGGTCGTGTCGGTGACATTGCCAGGATGGATGCCCGGGTCGTTCGCGGCGGCGACCCGGGGCGCCGAACGGATGAGCCGCAGTTTGCGGCTGGTGGCGACTTGCGGCGCGCTGCGCCCGTCGGGCAGAACGCGATTGTCGCGGGCCTCGAACCAGACCGTGGCGGATTGCCCCGGACCGATGGGGAGCCCGGCGGTCGCGAGTTCGAGTTCCAGGGCTGTTCGCGATGGTGTCGTGGATGGGCCGGCGAGGAGGCTGCGCCGGGTGGTGCGCCCGCCGGCGTCCCAGACCATCTCGACCGCCGCCAGTCGCACATCGTCGCGCGCCCGGATGCGAAGTTGCGCGACGTAGTGCACGTCGGTCACACCACCGGGAGTTTCGTCGCGGCCGGGTGCGCTGATCTCGACTTCGGGTGGCCGGTCGGCCCGCACGACCAGATGATGCACCGCGGGATCGACACACGGTCGTCCATCGGGATCAGCGAACTCGATCCAGTAGTCGCCGCTGCGGGTCAACGTCGTCGCCAGCGTGGCCCGCCGGGCGTCATCGGCCGCGACGCGCATGCGGGTTCGCGTCTCGCTTTCGCCGCGCAACACGAACACCGGGTCCGCGATGGGCGTGTTGGCCACCACGTCGAAGGTGGCCCGCGTGCCGGCCCAGACGTGCAGATCGGGGTCGGTGGTGCGGCGGGGCGACTCGCCGGTGTAGGCCGGTGGCGTGAGGCGGATCGCGAGTTGGTGCAGATCGGGTTGCGGGCGAACCTCGATGCGGCCTTCGACGACGGCATCGCCGGCCGCGATCCGGTAGCGAAAGCTCCGCGCCACCTCGTAACCGGCCAGCAGCAGCGCAAACCGGCGTGACCGCGCCTCGGCGGGTACGGGCTGCATCGCGCGCTCGACCCGCGGCTGATCCGCTCCGTCGCCACGAAGCTGCGAGAAGGTGACTCTTTCCACCGGCGGCCCGGAAACGGCGACCTCGAATCGCAGCGGTTCGCCGGCATAGACGCGGGCGTCGTCGCCGGGCTCGAGCAGCTCGATCGCCGTCGCCGTCGGCGCCGGCCGGTGCACGCCGAACAACCGTTCCAGCGAGGGGAGAATCGGCTTCGGGCTCACGAGCGCAAAAACGCCCCAGAGCAGCAGCGCGCCCCCCAACAGCAATCCCGCCCGGCGCATCGACACCGGGGCGGCCGGGTCGGCGGCGTGGTGCAACACCGTGGCGGCATCGTGGGCGGCCGCCTCGCGGGCATGCGCGGCCCGGCGGTCCTCCCCCAGCAACAACGCGTTGACCAGTGGATTGTGCGGCAGGCGATTACGCTGCTCGACATAGCGAGCGACGAACAGGCGATTGAGTCGGCGGAGCATCGTCCGCGTCGAAACCCCCATCAGGCAAACCACGCTCGCGATCAGCCACGCCAGGCCCGCCCCGTAT
>JALSRY010000586.1 GCA_026984555.1 Phycisphaerae bacterium | reverse complement strand
CCGGGCCGCCACGGGCCTCCCAGCCGCAGTATAGCGAACCGGCGCGAAAGGGCGACCCGCGGGCCGGGTGCTCCGCGTCGCTTCGCCGAGCCGCCGGGCCGGTGGCCCGAGACTTGACCGATGCCCTGCCAGCGTGATGATAGGGTGTGGTTGGCGAGCAACCGCACGATCGTTCGGCGGAGGTGGTTTGATGCGTGCGAAGAAACGTAGATTCCTGCGTCGCCTGATGCTCGTGGGGCTTGCGCTCCCGCTGTTCGAGACGACGTGCGTCCAGATTACCGAGCGGTCGCTGATCAACGGTTTTTTCGATGCGGCCACGCCTTTCGCCGCGGACCAGCTTGCCCAGCGGGCCACGACCTTTTTCGAGCATCGCTTTCCCCACGACAGCACGGACCCCTAGCCGTTGGTATCGCGTTGTGGGTGGTCGCTCGCCGGGCGCAGGGTCGCGCGGATCGCGTCCCGCGACTCCGCCGCGCGGGTTGCGTTGCCGCCGCTGGCGCGGTGTCAGGCACCGCGCCCGGGTGTGAGGACGTATTGAATCTCCGCCGGCTCGGAGGGTGTGGCGAACAGGTCGAAGTCCGGTCGGCAGATCGGGTCGAGCAGTTCCATCATCAGTGCCACCCAATCGCGTTTGATCGCGAGGCGCGTGGCGGGCGTCAGCCCGTTGGCCATGCGAACCAGCAGGGGCGCCAGGGGTCGCAGTCCCACATCCCAGATATGCGCGTGGGTGCGGGTGATGAATGGGGTTGCGTCGAGAATCGCGAGCCCCGCGTCGCGAAAGCGCCGCTCCCACACCTCCCGCGGGGCCACCGAGGGCCAGCACGCCCGTCGTCCCCGGTCGATTACCGCCAGAAACCGCTCGCCGAGCTGCTTTCGGAACGATTCGAGCGTGTAGTCGTGAAGTTGGGCCAGCTTGATGTGCAGGATGATGCGGCCGCGGGGTCGCACGACGCGTCCCAGTTCCCGCAGCAACGTGGTGATCTCGCGGATCCAGTACGCCGAGTTGCAATACACGAGCGCGAATTCCCCGTCGGCAAACGGCAGCGGGCGGTTCGCGTCGAGCTCGATCCGCCGGCGATAGAGCCCGAGCGTCTCGGCCTTGGCGAGCAGCTCCGGTTTCCGATCCGCGCCGGTGTCGATCGGACGCGCCGCCGAACGGACGATTGCCGGGCGGTAGCAGGCGCTGCCGGCGTCGAACATGTCGGCGTTTCGGGTCGCGACCTCGTTCAAGCGTCCGACGGCCTGGAAGACGTCGAACTCGTCCGCAAAAACGCCACCGGCATGCAGAAAACTGAACACGCCATCGCCACAGGCCAGATCGAGCATCGGCGCCCGCGGCACGCACCGATCCAACGCCAGGCTGCGCAAGGTCATCCAGAATGCGTTTTCGGGGCGTAGCCAATAGGCGTAGAGGAACCGCCGCAAGCGTTCGAGTCGCGCCGGCCCCACCTGAGGAACAGGCGAATCCCCCGCGGCAGACCTGGGGGCTTCCGTTGGGATTTCCACGCGCATGGCATCTCCCGCGTCATGAGACGGCCGAACCGCGGCGTCCGCGCAGCCGGGCGGCCCGCGTATTCTTTCGGTCGGGCGGGGCCAGGCAGTGGAGAGCGAAGGAAAAACGCGGCGGCGTGCGTCGCGGGAGCCCCCGCGCGGGTGTGTCAGCGGCCGGCGGGGTTTTCCGCGGCGTGGGAGACGAACCGGGCCGCGGGTACGAGCGGCTTTTTTCTCACGCGGTGCGTACTTTCGCCCAGCGGGCGGCCGGGGCCGGACGCCGCCGGGCCGGCACGGACGGTGGACGCAATGCCTTATTCAGTAAGGCGTTACAAGGTGGCGACCACACGTGCGCGGATCATGATGCGTGTGGTACAGCAGTTGCCCGGCATGGCGTTGATCCACGCAGGGCGGCGAGAGTGCGCCG
>JALSRY010000585.1 GCA_026984555.1 Phycisphaerae bacterium | reverse complement strand
GATCTCAACGCGGATGGCGTGGTGGATTGGCATGACGTGGCGTTGTTCGAGCAAGCTCACGGGCTGCCCGCGCGGCTGTCCGCCCTGATTCGCGCGTCGGCCGCGGCTCAGACCGGCCCGGCAATGGTGCCAGGCGAATTGCCGTAGTCGCCGGTCGACGCGTGCTTGTACTCCTTTCCCCCGGCCGGTCGCCGAAACCAGGCACCGGCTGGGGGGTGGGGTGATGGGGGACCGTGGTGCCGGGCTCGATGCCCGGTGCCGCGGCGGTCCCGGCGATCGTATGAACAAAGACAACCGGTGTGCCGCCGATCGTGTCGGCGATGCACCGATTGACGTATCAGGTCAAGGAGTAAGCAGGATGAACGCACGGTCTCGGTGTCTTGCGGTGTCCGTGATGCTGGCGGTTGGCTCGACCGGGCTCGGTCTTGAAGTGGCTCGGGCCAATATCAACCTCGAACTGCGGCCCGTCTACCAGGTCGGCTGCGTGGGGTACACGGTCGGCGTCGGCCTGTATGCCGTCTCGGACGATCCCAGCGCCAGCCAGACGCTTTCGGCGATGGACGTGATCATCGCGTGGGATCCGAATTACATCCAGCTTCTGGGAAACGTCGATCCTGGCGAGCCGGTGTGGTTCGTTTCCACGTTCATCATTCCCGACGCCTACGGACTCAACGAAAACAACCCCCCGCAGGACGGTGACGGCATCTATACCGCGCTCGCCCAGCCCGGCGAGGTCGTCGATGCCACCCCCGAGGGCACGTTGATCACCACCTTCCAGTTCGACGTCCTCGCCGAGAGCGACGGCGTGCCCGTGGAGATCCTGGCGACCGCCGGTGATCCCGAGGGCCATACCCGCGTTTTCAGCGGCGACGGTCCCAATATCGAGGTCACGGGGACGCTCAGCGGCGCGGTGGTTGCGGGCTTCCTGGTCGTGTGTCCCGGGGATTTCAACGAGGACGGCACGATCTCGCTTGCCGACCTGGCGATCCTGCTGGCACACTACGGAACCGACGTGGGCGCCAGCCCCCTCGAAGGGGATATGGATTGCGACGGCGACGTGGACTTGGCCGACCTCGCCCAGTTGCTGGCCCTGTACAACACCGACTGTCCGTGAGCCCCTGCGCTCGCCGGGGGGGTCGCCATGCGCTGGGAACTCCCCACGAGTCGCAAGCCGGCAGGAACCGCGCACCGGCCGGGACCAGCCGTCCCGGCCCGCGGGCGCTATTGGGCGTGGATGTAGTTGTAGGGCGTATCGGTCTGGTCGGTGATCGAAAGGATGTCCGTTTCACCCTGGTTCTTGACGGCGCCCCGATGTACGCCGACCGATGTGGCCGGCACCCAGTCGTATTTCTCGCTGTTCTTGTCGAACCCGTTCTTGGTGACTTCGAACTCGATGACGTTCGTTTGCGGGTTGACCTTCCAGGTACCTTCCGCCGTCGCTTTGCCCTTGGGTTTGCCCGCCTTGTCGCGCAGGCTGAACACGAAGGTATGGTCGTCTTTGATGTCGATGTAACGGCGGACCTTCTCCGGCGCCGCAGCCGCGGCCCGCGGATTCGCTATCTCCGCGGTCGGGATTTCGATCCACTTGCCGACGACGGCGGATTCGTTGATCGGCGGGCGCGACGGCTTCTTCTTGCACCCGTCCATCAGCACAAGCCCCACAAGGGCGGCAGCAATCAGAGCCAGTGGTTTCCCGTTGCGGTTCATCGTTTGTTCTCCTCGCGCGAGTCGCTGTTCGTACGTTTCCTGGACACGACCGAGCCCACCATACCACGCAAGCCCGCGGTCGTAAATCGTCGTCGGCGGATACGCGCTCCCGGCGCGGCGCATGGCCCTCGAAGGGATTCGCCCACTGCTGCGCCGCCTGCCGAGACGTCTACCGCGCGGCGTCGCTGCGATGGAGCCGGTGGAGGCCCGCGTACCCCC
>JALSRY010000584.1 GCA_026984555.1 Phycisphaerae bacterium | reverse complement strand
CCCCATCGCGCCGCCCGTGGGGGGCGACGGGCCCGCATCGAACAAAGCCGGCGCATGGAAACGACGCCGGCCGCTGACGCGCGGTGCCGGGCTCAGCGCTTGGAGCCGTGTGCGTCCTTCCGTCCGCGGCGGAGACCCTCCAGCACGCCCGGCTCGGGCAACCGGGCGATCGGATAGACGTTGTAACGGCTGTCGTAGTACGGCGAGCGCTCGTAGAAGAACTCGAGCCGGGCGCGCGGGCTTTTCGCGAAAGCCGGGTCGTCGTGCAATCGCCGTTCGAACTCGCGTCGCAGGTCGGCATCGGCCGCGAGCATCTTTCGAGCGATCGGCTCCATGACGTAGGTCTCGAAATACTCTTTCCGTTCGAAGATCTGGTTGATCAGGCCCCAACGCACGAGTGAGTCGGGTGCGTCGGGTTCCAGCAGATGCACGGCCAGCTTGGCCCGCGGCTGATCGAGCGGCACGACCAGCGTGCCGGCGGGGAAGCGGCGCGATTCGCGACGACGGGTGGTCGTGTAACTGGGTTGAAAGCGGCTCTCGTAAGGGTGGTCGGGGAACTTGACGTTCTCGAAACGGTAGATCTCGACCTCCAGACGCCGCGCATGGTCGAGCCGGAACGATTCGATGCCGTGCCAGTCGAGCCGGTCGATGATCGCGTGCCACTGGGGCGGCACCAGGTATGCGGCGGGCGGCGTGATGGCGGCGGCGACTTCGGTCTGGTCGAAGAGCCGCGTGGGCACGTCGATGGGCTTGTCGGAATAGTCGATGACCGGCCCGCCGCTGATGTCGCTGGTGCGCACCTTGAACGCAAGAGCCTTGTATACGACCGGATGCGACTGCTCCGTTCGGCGCAGCCGCAGGACGACTTTGCCGCCGGGACCGTCGGCGCCGCGGTGCTCGACACAGGCGGAGTCGGCGGCGCGGATCGCGTTGCGCAGGGCGTCCGGGTCGCGGTTCAGCTCTTCCAGGGTGTGCCGCAAGATGCTGTACGTCGCCAGCACGCGCTCGCGATAGGGTTTCATCGCGTGGACCTCGACGAGCACGGTCGGGCGGTTGCAGACGGCTCCGTAGCCGGTGGAAAACCGTGGCGTGTGGGCGAACCAGGTGGCGATGCCCTTGGACAGGTCCGCCCGGTCGATCGGTCCGCCGTAGGGGAAGGTCATGTGTCCGTCGTGTTCGACCGCGGGCAGGACGGCGGGCAAGAGCGTGTCGCGGAGCCATGCCGCGACCGGTGGCGCGGTGAGTCGGCCGAGCGGCGCGGAGTAAAACATCGCGTACTGGTGGTCGCTGCCGTTGGTGGTGTGATCGTCGAACAGGAAATCGGGCTGCCAGGATGTCCACACGTTCAACCACGCCCGCATCTCGACGGTGTCGGCCTTGGTGTAGTCGCGGTTGAGGTTGAGATTGGTGGCCGTGACGCGCCAGCCCATTTCCTTCGGACCATTCTGGTTGATGCGGCTGTACGGGCTGAAGCGTTCGTGACCGTCGGTGCTGAAGATCGGCATGATCAGCAGGTTGACGTGACGCAGCAGTTCGGACCGTGTCTTGGTGATCAGGATGTCGCGGGCCAGCGCGAGGCTGGCATCCTTGCCCGCGCACTCACCGGCGTGGATGCAGTTCTGGATCAGCACGACCAGCTTGCCGTCGGCATGAGCCGACTCCGGCGTCCACGCGCCGTTTTCGGACAGGATCAGCAGCGGCAACGCGCGGCCCTCGGCGCTGACGCCGAAGCTGACCAGCCGAGCGTGTGGAGACGTATCCGCCAGACGCCGGCAGAAACGCACAACCTGGGCGTAGCGGCCGGTCTCGGCGTAGCGGGTCCGCTCGGCCGTCGTTTGCCACTCGGGCGGGCAGGGAACCGGCCGGTCGGGCCGCGGCTGGGCCTGCGCACAAATGATGGGCATGGCGGCGGCGATCAATCCGGCG
>JALSRY010000583.1 GCA_026984555.1 Phycisphaerae bacterium | reverse complement strand
TGCATCGCCACGAATCATCCGGGACACCGCGGGTATGAGGACTCACGCTGGAACCAGTGGAGAACCATCACCCGCTTCTACAAGTGGTGTCGGGCCCGCGGCGTCTATCTCAATGTGCCCGACTGGTACTTTCTCTGCGGTTCGAACAAGTGCGGGATGGGGTATCGCGAGACCAATTGGTCGCTGCCGAGAGCGCAACAGGTCATTCACACCCGCCAGAATATCTACGACGGCACGTGGCGAAAAACGCCGAGCATGGGCTGGATGTTCGTGCCGCTGACGCAGTACCACGGCGGTGGGGCGGCCGCGACCATCGAACCGCTCCACGAGCATCTCGACCACTACGAACGCATGGTGACGAGCAACCTCGCCTTCGGTGTGCAAGCGTGCTACCGCGGACCGCGGCTCTACGACTGTGACGAAACGCGCGATATGCTCAAGAAGTGGGTCGCTTGGTACAAACAATACCGCGATATTCTCGAATCCGACCTGATCCACGGTCGCCGGGCCGATGGTCGTGATCTCGACTGGATGTTGCACGTCAACCCGCGTTTGGACGCGCGGGGTATGCTGGTCGTCTTCAACCCGCTGCCACGAGCGGTGCGCCGAACGCTGACGGTGAACCTCTACTACACCGGTTTGCGCAAGCTGGCGTCGGTACGCCCCGAGGGCGGCGACGCGCAGCCGTACAAGCTGGACCGGGCCTATCGCGTGCGCATCCCCGTGGAAGTACCGCCGCGGGGCATGCGGTGGTTCGTGATCGAATAAATGCGCAACGATCTCCGAGAGGGCGGGGTCGCCCAGGCGACAGCTCGCCTTCATAACCGCCTGTCACACCGTTGGTTGCGTCGCATCGTTCCTCGCAGCCCTCGCGCACACGCGAGCCGAGCGGCATTTTTGCGCGCCTCTCGTGGTCCTGAACGGATAGCGACCGGCGCACGACGGCCGGGGGGGAACGCCGTTTGTTGCTTTCAAGTCAGGTCACCGTCCGCGGTCGGTCCGCCGCATGCTGCAAGAAGCGGGCCGCGCCCCTCGTGGGGAACGCGGCCCGTGTGTGGCGAGCGGGTGAGCGCGGGCGGGTAGTCTGCCCGTGCCCCGTCTGGCGACGTTAGTGCGGGACTGCCAGTTTCTGCAAGGTGTCCGCATCCAGCGGTTCGCCATACATCATCTGTGGCAGATCGGTCGTCCCCTTGAGGAAAAACCACGAGTCACTGTTGGGGTCGTAGTCCAGGTGGTCGAACTTGAGGGCCGTCTGCCAATCCGGCGGGATGGGGATCACACCCGTCGGACCGTTCAGCGTCGCGGTGTTGGGATCCCACTGCGTCACGGTGATCTGTCCCGTGTTGTTGTATTCGGTGATGGCGGCGTTGCCGTGGCAGTCGTCGCAATCGGCCGGCGTGGGTGAGATCGAATGCGCCGTGTACGGCGCGAGCACGTAGAAACTCTGTCCCTGGTAAACCGCCGACTGGAACGAGGCCGTGCGCACCTTGCCGTCCCGCTTGATGAGAAACTTGAAACCGGTGCGCGGCGGACCGAAGAACTTCTTCTCACCCTGCTCGACCATCGTCTGGAAATGACAGTTGTAACAGGAGATGACCGACTGGGTGTGGCACGCCGAACAATCCACGTTCGCCATGTGGATGTCGTGAGCCGGGTTCGAGCCCGGATTCGGGTGGCAATCCTCACACTCGACGTGGATCGCGTCGCCTTCGAGCATCGAAGCGTACCGCGTCCCGTCGCCGTGCATGTCCTCGACCGGGTGGCAATCGGTACATCCCATCCCCGCGTCGCGGTGTACGTCCGGCAACCCGAGGCCGCCTTCCGCTCCCTGTCGGGCGTGGCAACCGTAACAGATGTCGTCCGCCACCGGACCCGGGTTGGCCGGATCAGCGTGACAGTCACGACACGACGGCGTGTAGGTGGCCGGAT
>JALSRY010000582.1 GCA_026984555.1 Phycisphaerae bacterium | reverse complement strand
CCCACCGACTCCCGCGCCGCCGACCCGCGCGACCCCGGCAACAACGACCCCAACCGCCGACGCTTGCGCGCGATCTTCTTGCCGATCTCTGCCAGTCCCACCACGCACTCTCCCAACCCCCCTCGATCTGCCCGGCTACCCCCTGCAAGACAAGCCCCCGCATCCGGCGCGACACCCCGCGCCGGCCGCACCCGCCGCTCGGCGAATCCAATCAAGAATAGCTTGTATTCCTAGATGATCTACAACAAACCGCACCCCTGCGCCCCACGACTCGATTCTGCGTTACCCTGCTACCTTCTGCCCCCCCCAATACCCCCTCTACGCCACCAACAGCCCCACCCAACCCGTTGCAAGCCCACCCCGCACTTGACACCCACCGCACCACCCGCCTATCTTCACCCGCACGCTAGGAGGTCCACATGTCGAAGCCGACGCCCCGACTCGGAAAAGGTTTGCGCACCCTCATCGGCCCCCGCCCAGCCACCACCAAGCCCCAACCACCAACCACGCAGCCAACCCCGACCACTTCCACAGCACCTCGGCTGTTCGACATCCCACTCGACCACATCGAACCGAACCCCAATCAGCCGCGATCCCAGTTCGACGATGACGCCCTCCGCGAGCTTGCCGCCTCCATCAAAAACTCGGGCGTCCTCCAGCCCGTGCTGCTTCGACCCGTCGGCCAAGACCGCTACCAGATCATCGCCGGCGAACGCCGCTGGCGCGCCGCCACCCACGCCGGCCTTACGACCATCCCCGCCATCATCCGCGACATCTCCGACGCCGAGGCATTCGAGCTCGCCCTCATCGAAAACCTCCAGCGTGAAGACCTGGATCCGCTCGAACGCGCCACCGCTTATCAACAACTTATCGACAACGCCGGTTTCTCCGTGGACGAGCTCGCCACCCGCCTCGGCGAGAGTCGGGCAAGTATCGCCAACTACCTGAGAATCTTGAAGTTAGATTCGAAAGTTCGAGACATGATCTCCGCCGGACAGCTCGGTATGGGCCAGGCGCGTGCCATCGCGGGAATCACTCATCCACAACGCCAGCTCGCCATCGCTCGCATGGCCGTCCGCCGCAATCTCTCCGTTCGCCAGGTCGAAGCGGCGGTCCGCCAACAAGCCGAACAGGTATCACAACCTCCCGCAACCACTCCATCCTCGACCACCAAGCACTTCGCCGACGTCGAGGAAACGTTGAGCAAGGCCCTCGGCCTCCCCGTGCGCCTCCAGCCCGGCAAACGCAAGAACTCCGGGCGCATCGTCATCCGCTACAATTCCTTGGAGGAATTCGACCGTATCGCCGAGCGCATCGGCGGCACGGCGCGTGTGGAGTAGCAGCCATGTTCGCATCCAGACCAGCGCTCTTTGCGGGCCGGTTCTATCCCGCTCGCAAAGAAGAGTGCTTGCGCATGATCGATCAGATGAGCCGCTCCGTCCATCTCGACGCGAATCCGGTCGGCGGTGTGGTGCCACACGCTGGCTGGGTGTACAGCGGACGGACGGCGTTGCTTACGTACCATGCGTTGCGGGCGGCGTCGCCTCGAACCGTGGTGATTTTCGGCGCCGTTCACACGCTGGATCGAAACGACGCGAGCTTGTTTCCTGCTGGCCGATGGGAAACCCCGCTCGGTGCCGCCGAAATCGACGAGGAAGTGGCCCAGGCCTTCGAAAACGTACCCCATCTGCGGGCTGATGCCGGCGCACATGCCGACGAGCACTCGATCGAGGTCCAGGTGCCACTGATTCTCGCGGTTCTGGGTGACGTGCGGATCGTTCCCGTTTCCGTGCGCCCGGGACCGCACGCCGGCGAGATCGGCAAAGCGTGTGCGGAGGCGGCATTGCGCGTCCGCGACGACGTTGTGTTTGTCGCCTCTACCGATTTGACGCACTACGGCCCCCATTTCGGCTTTGAGCCGGCTGGCCACGGC
>JALSRY010000581.1 GCA_026984555.1 Phycisphaerae bacterium | reverse complement strand
CGACCAGCGTACAAGAAGCACTCACCCCTGGACCGTTTCGGTGGGAATCGGTTTGGCCGCCCTGTTGGCAATGCTGCCCGCGCGGGCGCAGCTTTTCACGGTCACGGATCTCGGGACGTTGCCCGGCGACACGTTCAGTTGGGGACGCGGCATCAGTGCGGACGGCCAGGCGGTGGGCCAGTCGGGCCCGTCGTTCATCCACGGGCACGGCTTTGTCTGGCAAAATGGCGAAATGAGCGACCTGGAACCGCTCCAGTATGACGATCACGCGGAGGCAAACGCGATCAACGATTCGGGCGTCATCGTCGGCAGCTCGTACTACTTCGTCTCGGGCTATCCCTATTCACACGCCGTCCGCTGGGTCGATGGCGTGCCCGAGGCGCTGCCGCCGATCAACGGCTCGCTGTGCAACGCCTTGAGCATCAACGCATCCGGTTATGTCGTCGGCTGGTCGCATGTGATTCCAGGGCCTCCGTGGAACGACTCGCACGCCTGTCTCTGGGATCCCCACGGCATGCCGACCGATCTGGGTACGCTCGGCGGTTCGTTTTCGACCGCCCAGGACATCAACACAGCCGGCCAGGTGGTGGGTGGGGCCTACATCAACGCCGGGGTACAGCACGCGTTCTTTTGGCAGTCCGGCATGTCGATGAGCGACCTCGGCACGCTCGGGGGTGACAATTCGTTTGCGATGGCGATCAACGACGCCGGGCTGATCGTGGGCTATTCGGAGATTACGCCGGGCAGCGACCAACGACATGCGTTTCTCTACCGGCCCGATAGCGGCATGACCGACCTGGATACGCTCGGCGGAGAGCGCAGCGAAGCCTACGACATCAACGCCGCGGGATGGATCGTCGGCAAGGCCACCGACATAGAGGGCAACATGCAGGGTTGTTTGTGGGTCGAGGGCAAACCCCGGAACCTCAACAATCTGACCGCCAACGCCGGCAATCTCCGGATTGTCGAGGCCCGCGCCATCAATGACCGCTACGAGATCGTGGCTACCGCAGCCGTGGATGACACGTATCACGCCGTTCTGCTAGTTCCGGTGGCGGTCGCGGGCGATGTGGACCACGATGGCGATGTCGATCTTCAGGATCTCGCCGCCTTGCTGGCGGCCTACGGCATCTGTGCCGGCGATCCGGGCTTCAACCCCGACGCCGACTTCAACCACGATCGTTGCGTGGACCTGAGCGACCTGGCGATCCTGCTGGCCAATTACGGGTATCCCAACTCGTAACGGAGTGTCCCCGGCGCGCGCCGCCAACGCCGATACGCAAGCGGCAGCGCCGGCACGCGGGCCGGTCGTTTCGGTGATCCTCGCGGATCGGTCAGGCGGATGCGCCCGCCGGCACCTTCGTTTGCAGGTAGTCGTGCATGTGTTGGGCGGCGGTCTTGCCGTCACCCATCGCGAGGATCACCGTGGCCGCGCCGCGCATGATGTCGCCGCCGGTGAACACACCCGGGATGCTCGTCATCAGCGTGTCCGGGTCGCACTCGATATAGCCCCACTTGTTGAGCTTGAGCCCCGGCGTCGCGTTGGGCAGCAACGGGTTGGCGCCGGCCCCCAGCGCTTCGATCACGACGTCGCAATCGACGACGAACTCGGACCCCTCGATCGGCACCGGCCGGCGGCGGCCGGAATCGTCCGGCTCGCCCAGCTCCATCCGCACGCATTCCAGCCCGCGGACCCAGCCATCGTCCGAGCCCAGGATCCGCGTCGGGTTGCACAGCAAGCGGAAGTCGATGCCCTCTTCCTCGGCGTGGGCGATTTCCTCGTCACGCGCGGGCATTTCGGCGCGGCTGCGGCGGTAGATCAGCATGGCTTCCTGCGCACCGAGTCGTTTGGCCGTGCGCACCGCGTCCATCGCGACGTTTCCGCCGCCGATGACCGCCACCCGCCGGCCGTGGACGATGGGCGTGTCGTTTGCGGGAAAGCGGTACGCCCCCATCAGGTTGACGCGCGTCAGGTACTCGTTGGCCGAATAGACCCCCTTGAGGTTTTCGCCGGGGATTCTCATGAAGATCGGCAACCCGGCGCCGATCGCGACGAACAGGGCGTCGTAGCCCTCCTCTTCCATGAGTTGCGGGATTGTGAACGTTCGGCCGATCACGACGTTGCACAGGATCTCGACACCCATTTGCCGCAGGCGGTCGACCTCGGCGTCGATGATCTTGTTGGGCAGCCGAAACTCGGGGATGCCGTAGACGAGCACGCCGCCGGGTTTGTGCAGGGCTTCGAAGATCGTGACCTTGTGGCCTTTCTTGGCCAGCTCGCCGGCGCAGGTCAGCCCCGCAGGGCCCGACCCGATCACGCCGACCTTGAACCCGCTCGGTTCGGGGATCAGGGTTTGCACGTCGTAGTTCTCGCGGGCCCAATCGGCGACGAACCGTTCGAGGTGCCCGACGGCCACCGGCGCGCCCTTGCCCTTGGGTTTGGCCCGCACGCAGACCATCTCGCACTGCTCCTCCTGAGGGCAGACCCGGCCGGTGATGCCGGGCAGGGCGTTGGCGCTCAGCAGGATCTCGGCGGCCTTCGACAGGTTGCCCGCTTCGACTTCCCCCAGGAAGCCGGGGATGTCGATCCCCACCGGGCAGCCGCAACGACACTTGGCGTCCTTGCAGTGCAGGCAGCGTGCCGCCTCCTCCGCCGCCAGCGGCTGGGGGTATCCGAGGTTGACTTCGTCGAAGTCATGGTTGCGCTGGTTGGGGTCACGCTCGGGCATGTGGTGCCGCTGAATCTTCATCCGCTCTTTGGGCGTAAGTGGCATGGGAACGACTCCCTGCTGAGGTTGCGAGGTTCGGGACTGCTCCGTCATGGGGTGACTAATGGCTGCCGCACTTGCATTCGTGCTGGTGTTGGAGACGTTCGAGCGCGAGTTTTTCCTGGTCGCGGTAGGCGCCCAGCCGGTCCCACAGCTCGGTGAAATCCACCAGGTGGCCGTCGAATTCCGGACCGTCCACGCAGGCGAATT
The DNA here is from genome assembly GCA_026984555.1 of Phycisphaerae bacterium. Taxonomy (GTDB): domain Bacteria; phylum Planctomycetota; class Phycisphaerae; order UBA1845; family Fen-1342; genus JALSRY01. The sequence goes on along the minus strand of JALSRY010000581.1, from coordinate 6,096 downwards.
TCGTCTCGCCGCCGACCGACACCCGGCAGCCCCCACACATCCCCGTTCCGTCCACCATGATCGGGTTGAGTGAAACGATCGTATGGATGCCCGCGGGGCGGGTCAGCTCGGCGATGGCCCGCATCATCGGAACCGGCCCCGCGCAGTAGACCGCGCCGATCGGCCGCTCCTTGTCGTCCATCAGCTCTTTGAGCTTGTCCGCGACCGTCCCGTGAAACCCGTAACTGCCGTCGTCCGTGGTGGCGAATACCTGGTCGGAAACCTCGCGCAGCTCCTGTTCGAGCACGACCAGCTCTTTCGTGCGCCCCCCGGTGATCGAAGTCACGTAGTTGCCCGCGTCCTTGAGCGCCCGCGCGAGGGGATAAATGACGGCGGTGCCGACCCCGCCACCCACGAGCACGGCATGCCCGACCTTTTCGATCTCGGTGGGTTTGCCAAGCGGTCCCATCACATCTGCGAGCGTGTCGCCCTTTTCCTTCTTGCAAAGCTCGATCGTGGTCTTGCCGATCGCTTTGACGATCAGCTCGATGTAGCCCTCTTTGGCGTCCGAATGGGCGATGGTGAGCGGGATGCGCTCGCCCGTCTCGCAAAGCCGGATGATGACGAACTGACCCGGCTGGCGGTTCTTGGCGACCAGCGGCGCCTCGATGCGAAACCACTTGACGTCGGAGGCCAGTTGCTTGGTGTCGAGGATTTTGTACATCTGCCGTCCCTCGCGGGTGAAAACGAAAGCGGTCTCCGCGTCCACGCAGAAACCACGGTGGGTGCCCGCCCGTTTCGCCGCACCGCTGCGGGGGCGAATCACCCCCAACCGGATGCCCCCCAACCCCGGGATGTCGCGGGCCCCGAGCCAAGCTCGGCGTTCGCGAGCACAACGAGGGCGCACGCGGCCGGGCGGCACGAATAACGCCTCGCGCATGCAATCTTCGTTCCACGATCGACACCGCCGCTACGGTGCTCGTAACCGGCTGATTTGCGGACCATTCGGACGGATGATGCGCGAACTCACGCACCCGTTGTGGCGTTCGCCACGACGATGACCGACCGCTCCCGTGCCGGGACACGCGGAAAAGCGGCGTAAGCGCCGCGGTGGCCGGCTCTGCGGAGTCGTTTGCAAGTGCTTGTATTACAAGGTGTTGCGGGTCGAGCCCCATTCTGGTCGGTGCGGATCGGGGGTTGCCCTTTTCCCTGCCGACACCAGACCCATGCGGGGGATGCTCCCCATCGGCCGCCCGCGCGCGGCCTGGTCGTGGTGTACGGTTTTCTCACGACCGTTTTCATTCATACCTTGTTTGTCGAAGGAGTCCTGCCATATGTCGTTGGTGGGTCACGGCTTCGAGCTGCTGTACGGGTTCCTGGGAACGGTGAATCCCCGGATACCGTTGCCTCACGGTGCTTAGGGGAGGTAGCCGGCCCCGCCTTCAGTCCTGGCGCGATGGTTCCCGATACGAAAGGTAACAGCCGCGTCATAAGGCTGGAGCAGGGTAACGCCGTGTCGCAACCACCGAGCCGGAAGATCACCGAGTGCGCCGCCCTGGCGCAGATTCTGCGCGAGGAGCGTGCCCGCGGGCGGACGGTGGTGCAGTGTCACGGGTGTTTCGACATCGTGCATCCCGGGCACCTGCGGTACTTTCAGTTTGCCCGGCAACTGGGGGACGTACTGGTCGTCTCGCTGACGGGGGACGCCGCGGTGGCCAAGGGTCCGGACCGGCCCTATCTGCCTCAGGAGTTGCGGGCCGAGAACCTCGCGGCGCTCGAGTTCGTCGACTGGGTTGTGATCGATCCGCACCCGACCGCGGTCGAGCTGCTCGAGCGGCTTCGACCGGACGTGTACGTCAAGGGACGCGAGTATGCCGCGTCGGGCGATCCGCGTTTCATCCGCGAGTGCGAGACGGTGGAGCGATACGGCGGGCGGGTCGTGTTCCACAGCGGGGAGGTGGTCTTCAGCTCGTCCGCGATGATTCGCAGCCTCGGTCGCGACGAAGACCTGGAAGCCGTCCGGTTGCGCGCGGTTTGCGTTCGCAACGAGATTTCGCTGGCCACGGTGCAGCAGGTGTTGGCGAAGTTCGCGACAACGCGCGTGGTGGTCGCGGGCGACGTGGTTCGTGAGCGGTACATTTCCTGTGACGCGGGTCAGACCGCGGATGATGCGCCGATTCTCACGCTCACGCGGCTCGGCGCGCGTGACTACTGGAGCGGGGCGGCGGCGCTGGCGTTCCAGTTTCGCAAACTCGGCGCGCGGCCGGTGCTGGTGACCGCGATCGGCGCGGACGAGGATTCGCGGGCGCTGCGCCGGGTTTGCGAGGATGCCGGGATCGAGTTGGTCGGACTGGCGCAGCGCGAGTCGATCGTGCGGCGCAGTACGTTCGTCGCCGACGATACGAAGCTGTTTCGGCTCAGCGAGGGGGCGTGCCTGCCGCTGGACAGCGCGTGGCAGCGACGGGCGGCGGAGGCGATCGGCACGCATTTGGGCGAGGCTGCCCTGCTGGCCTGGTGCGACTGTGGATGCGGGATGATCGGTCCGGGGCTGGTGCGGGCGGTGACGCCCGCCGCCCACGACGCGGGGTTGACGATCTGCGGGTACGGGCCGGGGCCGCGCGGCGGGGCGGACACGCTCGTCGAACCGGACCTGCTCTGCGTCAGCGAACGCCGACTGCGCGAGGCGATGCACGACATGGGGTCGAGCCTGCCTTCGGTCGCGTGGACGCTGCTCAACCGGACGCGTGGCGGGGCGGCGATCGTGTCCTTGCACAAGCGCGGGCTGATCGGATTCGATGGCCGCGGCGGCGACGGTGCCCCCGCCCGGCTGCGCAGCGAGTTCATTCCGACGCTGGCACCGCACTATGCCGATCTGCTGGGCGTGGATGACGCCGTGCTGGCGCTGTCGTCGTTGGCCCTGACGGTTGGTGCGGGCTTGCCGATGGCGACGTACCTGGCCGCTTGCGGCGAGGCGCTGGCCGCGGTGCACATCGGGATGGTTCCCGTCACGCTCGACGATCTCTACGCCCTGCTCGACGGCCGCCCGGAGTTGCGGCCGCGGTGTGGTTTTCTTCCGGATGTCGCCACGTTGAGTGATCTGGCGCGGATCGCGCCTCCGCTGCCGCCGATCGACGCGGCGGCCAAACCCGAACCCGCTTGGGAATCTTGTCATGGAGAGGCGAAAGAGACATGAATCACCGTCCGTATCTCAGCGTCATCATGGCTACGCACAATCGGCGCGACGTTGTTCTGCATACGCTCGCCGCGCTCGCGCAATGCGGCCTCGACCGCCGCGATTACGAGGTCATCGTCGTTGACAACGCGTCGCGCGACGGCACGGCCGAGGTGCTGGAGCGGATGCGCGGCGTGCGTGTCCGGCGGTTGGGTCGCAATCGGGGAGCATGCGCCAAGGCGGTTGGTGTGCCGATGGCGCGTGCGCCGATCGTGCTGTTGCTCGACGACGATGCGTATCCGCGTCCGCACTGCCTCGACCGGATGCTGCTGCGGTTCGAGATCGATCCGTCGCTCGGCGCCGCCGGTTTCACCGCACACCTGCCCGACGGCGGGCAAGAATGCAGCGCTCTGCCCCACGTGTTCGTGGGTTGCGGCGTGGGGCTGCGGGCCGAGGCGTTGCGCGCGGTGGGCGGCATCGATGCCTCGCTGTTCATGGCCGCGGAAGAATACGACCTGAGTTTTCGGCTGCTCCAGGCCGGCTGGCGCGTCGAAATCTTCAAGGATCTCCAGGTCGAGCACTGCAAGTCGGCCCTGGCTCGGCGCCGGCGACGCATCTCGTTCTACGACATCTGCAACAATCTGCGTATCATCGCTCGCTACCTTCCCGAGCCCTGGGCCGGCGTCTACCGCGAAGATTGGACCCAGCGCTACGCCTGGTTGGCCGCGGCCGCCGGTCACGAGACGGCTTTCGCGCGCGGCTTGCGGTTCGGGCGGCGTTGCGCACGGCTGGATCGACGGCGTTACCGGCATCGGCGACTGGGACGCGACGTGCTCGAAGCCGTGTTTTGCTGGGAGTCGATCGAGCAACGCATGCACGGGCTGGCCGCCGGCGGTGTGCGGCGGGTCGTGTTGGCGGACCTGGGCAAGAACATCTACGCGTTCTGCCGCGGCGCCCAGCGGGCGGAACTCGATATCGTCGCGATCGCGGACGACCGGTTCGCACGGGCGGACCGTCGCTATCGAGGCATACCGATCGTGGAGACGGCGGCGGCGTTGTCGCTGCGACCGGACGCGATCGTCGTCAGCAACACGTCGTATGTTCACGCGCCGCTGCGGAAGCGTGCCTTGTGCGGTCGCACCGATGCGCCGGTGTGGAGTTGGTTCGGGCCGCCGCGGGAGATGGCCATTCCCGACGCGGCGCCGCTGGTGGACGCCGAGCCGAGCCGGGTGCCGGTACTGGTCTGAGCGCGACGTGGTGGGGCGTCACGCCTGGCGCGTCGCGTGTTTGATGACGGGCGGGTCGACCGGCTGGGAATCTTCGCCCATCTGCGGGTTCCGGGTGGTCGGGACGTCCTTGATGCGATCGACCACATCCATGCCCTCGACGACGACACCGAAGGCGCAATAGCCCCAGCCGTCGTGGGCGGGATGGTCGAGCATGTCGTTGTCGGCGACATTGATGAAGAACTGGGACGTCGCGGAATGGGGCTCGTTGGTACGAGCCATGGCGATGGTGCCGCGCGTGTTCTTGAGGCCGGCGGCGGCTTCGTTCTCGATCGGGGGGGCGAGCCCCTTGCGCTTGGATTGGCCGGGTGCGGTGTAGCCGCCGCCCTGGATCATGAAGTGCGAAATCACGCGGTGGAAGATGGTTCCGTCGAAGAACCCGGTATCGACATAGTGCAGGAAGTTCTCGACTGTTTTGGGGGTTTTCTCGTCGTCGAGCTCGATGACGATCCGGCCCCAGTCGTCGTCGCCTTGGGCGATCTGAAATTCGACGCGTGGTTTGCTCATCGTAGCGTCTCCTGTGCGTGCGTGCGGGTGCGCGGATGGGAGCCGGTCGCCGTTCGCCGGCGGATCAGCCCTTGCCGCCCAGGTCCTGGCTGCACACCACCATGGTCAGCATGACCTCGCGGTGGTCGTGTTCGGCCACCATCTCCATGAATCGTTGTGCCCGGGCGCAGATATCCCGCACGATGACCTTTTTTTCCGGCGAAGCTTGTTCGATGTCGCGCAGGATGGCGTGGGCCAGTTGCAGGATCTGCTGGTGTTCGCTGCGCAGCTCCTCGACTTGTGGGGAGAGCGTCGGGCGGTTTTCGGTCACGATGCTGAGGTAGCCGCCCTCTTCCTGCGCCTCGAATGTTCGTTCGAGGTGGGCCTTGAGTCGCTCGAACCCCACCTTGAGTCCGCGCAGCCAGTCTGCCGTGATGACCTCGGGTATGGCGGCGATGTGCTGCCGGAGCACCTTGCTGAGCTCTTTGAGGGATTCCTGCTCGGTACGCATCCACTGAGCCAGTTCGCACGGGGACATTTCCTTCGGGGTCATGACGATCTCCTGTTGGGCGTTGTCGTGCCAAGTGCAGGATGTCGGCCGGCCGCCGGCGGGTTGCGCTGCAGGCCGTGTCCGGGCCCGCGCGCCGAGGTCGGCGGCTCGACACACCCGTCAAACCACTATAAGGCAGACAGGCCTGGTTTGCACCCGGCCGCCGGCGGCCGCGGAAACGCACTTCGCTCCGGGCCGGTTGGCCGCGGGGGGACTCGTTTGTCCGCTCGGCGGCCGGCGCCGGCGTTGGGCGCGGGAAGGAATTGTTGAGTTTTTCTTTGTTTCTGTGGGTATTGAGCGTTACACTCACGCGCGTGTGAGCCGTTTTGCGCCTTTCGGGTCGGCGCGGAGCGGTGGCAGTCGGGGGCGATGGGCCGTCGCCCCGACGAAAAACGACTGTAAAATAGAATCCAGCGCGTGCGATCGGCGGTATAACCATCTGGTCGGCGGTTCCGCCGGCGCCGCGCCGCAGTCGCCTGGATACTTCTGAAGCAGGAGAGTCGCATCACGATGAGTATACGCCTCGGCATCGACGTCGGTTCCGTGGGTGTTCACGCGGCCCTGGTCGCCTCGCCCGAGGAAGCCACCCGCATCGCGGCCGGGGGCGGTTGCGGGGGGGTGTT
>JALSRY010000580.1 GCA_026984555.1 Phycisphaerae bacterium | reverse complement strand
GCGGCCCGTGCCCGAGTTCGGCGACCCGCGGGCCAGGCTGCTCGTGGTCGGGCTGGCGCCGGGGGCCCACGGCGCCAATCGTACCGGGCGGTTGTTTACCGGCGACCGCTCGGGCGACTGGCTTTTCCGGGCGCTGCACAAGGCCGGCTTCGCGTCGCAGGCCGAGTCTCGCAGCCGCGATGACGGCCTGACGTTGCGCGACTGCCTCATCAGTGCGGTCTGTCACTGTGCTCCGCCGGCCAACAAGCCGACCGCCGACGAACTGCGGCACTGCGCCGGGTTTCTCGACGAGACGCTTGGCCGGACGCCGTGGCGGGTGCTGGTGGCGCTGGGCGGGGTCGCGTGGAAACAACTGGCCCGAGCGCTCGATGTACGCCCCCCGCGGTTTGCGCACGGTGCAGAGTTTCGGATGCCCGACGGTCGGGCGGTGCTGGCGTCGTACCACCCGAGCCAGCAGAATACGTTTACGCGCAGGCTGACCGAGCCGATGTTCGACGCGGTCTTCGCGCGGGCCGCGCGGCTCCTGGCCGCGGAGAGAGGTTGACCGCTCATCATGGATGTCGCCGTCGCCACGTTCGGGCTCGGGACGCTGTGCGTCACCGCTGCCGGGATCGGTCTGGTACATACGCTGCTGGGTCCCGATCACTACGTACCTTTCATCGCGATGGCCCGGGCGGGCCGGTGGTCGATCCGCCGCACGCTCGTCATCACCGTGTTGTGCGGGCTGGGACACGTCGGCAGTTCGGTCGTGCTGGGATTGATCGGTATCGCGGTCGGCGCCGCGGTTTTCAAGCTGGAAGCGATCGAGGCGGTACGCGGTGATCTCGCGGGCTGGCTGCTGTTGGCGTTCGGATTGGCGTACCTGGCCTGGGGAATCCGCCGGGCGATTCGCAACCGACCGCATACGCACTGGCACGCGCACGCCGACGGCACGGTCCATACCCACCCCCACGCCCATCGCGGGGACCATGTGCACGTGCACGACGGCGCCGCCACGGCGCCCGAAGCCGATTCGACGACGCACGAGCGCATGACGCCCTGGATCCTGTTTACCGTGTTCGTTTTCGGGCCGTGCGAACCGCTCATACCGCTGGTGATGATGCCCGCCGCGAATCACGACGCGTGGGGCGTCGTCGCCGTGACGCTCGTGTTCGGGGTCATCACCGTGGCCACGATGACCGCGATCGTCGCGGGCGCATGGGCCGGCGTGGGCCGGTTGCGGCTCGGTCGCTTCGAGCGCTACAGCCATGCCTTGGCCGGCGGTTTGCTGACGGCCTGCGGCGTCGCGGTGCTGCTGGGGCTCTGAGCGCGCGGCGGCTGCGGAAGTTCGTGGCCGGTGGCGAACCTGTCGGTGCGGTAGGTTGTGCCGCTTGTCAGGCGGTGCGGAGGTTTTTCGCGCAGGCGGTGATAATGATCGACGATCCCGCCGGGTCGCGCAGCTCCACCTTGACGCGGTTCGCACGCTTGAGACGTACGCGCTCGGTTTCGCTGGCGATGTAGACGACGGCGGCGGTGATCCGCCGATCACCCTTGAAGAAAAGCTGCTGAAGACGTCGTTTCACACTGTTGGAGGTACGGTGTCCGTCATTGTCCCAGGTGGACCACGGCGGTACCGCACAAGGCTCCTTTACCTTCACACGAACCCCCGCCGAAATCGGTCTGGCTGACGAATTCATCACGCTCGGTCGCTCCTTTCCGGATGGTTACGGTCCACTTCCCCCGTGGAATCACTATAGGGAACCCAAAGTGTCCCATTTTGATTCCGTGGCGGTGAAAGGTTGCAAAAAAACGGGATATGGTGGAAAAAAACGGGCTCAGGCCCGCCGCCCCTTGACGTCGAACGCGTCCCGCAGGCCATCGCCGACGAAGTTCAGCGCCAGCAGCGTGATCGCCAGGGCAGCGCACGGGAACACCACGAGCCACCAGTCGAACTGG
>JALSRY010000579.1 GCA_026984555.1 Phycisphaerae bacterium | reverse complement strand
GGAAACGATCTGGGCGTGCACGACCTGTGGCGCCTGCGAGCAGGAATGCCCCGTGTTCATCTCCTACGTGGACAAGATCGTGGCCTTGCGGCAGCACATGGTCATGGAACAAGGCGAGTTCCCGGACCAGTTGCAGAACGCGTTCAAAGGCATGGAGACCGTCGGCAACGTCTACAGCTTCGCCAACGAGCAGCGGGCCGACTGGGCCAAGGGGCTCGACGTACCCATCATGGCCGAGAAGCAGGAGGCCGACTACCTCTACTGGGTCGGCTGCGCACCGTCGTTCGACGACCGCTCACGCAAAGTCGCGGTGGCATTCGCCAGGCTGATGATCGAGGCTGGTGTCGATTTCGCCATCCTCGGCCCCGAGGAGACGTGCACCGGCGACGCCGCCCGCCGCGCCGGTAACGAATACCTTTTCCAGATGTACGCGCAGCAGAACTGCGAAACGCTCAACCAGTACAAGTTCAAACGGATCGTCACGACCTGCCCCCATTGCTACAACACACTCAAGAACGAATACGGCGACTTCGGGGGCCACTACGAGGTGATTCACCACACCGAGCTGCTCGCCGAGTTGGTACGTGACAGGCGGCTCACGCCGCGACACCCCGTGTCGGGAACCGTGGCGTATCACGACTCGTGCTACCTGGGCCGGTACAACCACGTCTACGACCCGCCGCGCGAGATTCTGCGGGCCATTCCGGGGCTCAAGGTGGTCGAGCCGGTCGAGCGCCGCGATCGGGGCATGTGCTGTGGCGCAGGCGGGGCGCAGATGTGGAAAGAAGAGGAGCCGGGTACGCAAAAAGTCAATCACGCCCGGACCGATCAGCTCCTGCGTGTGTTGCCGAGCCGCGACGCCTCGTGCACCGTCGCGACGGCGTGTCCGTTCTGCATGACGATGCTCACCGACGGGCTGCGCGACAAGGATTTCGACGAACTGGGACAACTCGACGTCGCCGAGCTGCTGCTGCGATCGGTTGTCGGGGAGCAGCGACCGGCCGCCAGCGCCAGCCCGTCGCAGCCGGTCGCCGAGACGTAGCACCCCCATCCCCCTCGCGCGGACGCCGCCCCCCCTGGGCGGCATCTGCTCGGGCGGCGCATCCGCTCCGGCGGCGCATCCTGCCCGGGCTCGTTTCATCGTTGGCGATTTCCGGTAACCTAGGTCGATCATGACCGGCACGTCATCCCAGACCGCCGCCCCGTCGCCGACGCAGGTCACCGCGGCGCAGCGCCCGCCGTCGGCGCGGACGGCGGCGACGAGGAAACTGGCGGGTTTTGACCGATTCGACGCGGTTTTGTTCGCGCTGATCGTGTTGTTGGCGCTTGTGCTGCGTCTGATCTATGTATTCCAGTTGCGGTCGAGCCCGTATTTCGCGCATCACGTGATGGACCCCCGATATCACCACGACTGGGCGCAAGCGATTGCGGAGGGGCGGCGTTTCTGGAACGGGCCCTACTTCCGCGCCCCGCTCTACCCGTGGTTCCTCGGGCTGGTGTACCGCCTCTTCGGGCCGGACAATCCGCTGGCTCCACGGATCATCCAGGCGGCGATCGGCTCGCTGAGTTGCGGCGTCGTGTTTGCGCTCGGACGGCTGATGTTCTCGCGCACCGCGGGCGTGCTGGCGGGACTCATGGCCACATCGTACTGGGTCTTCCTCTATTACGACGCCGAACTGCTGATCCCGGTGTTGATCGTACTGCTCGACCTGGTGTTGCTGGGGTTGTTGTGGCACGCGGGCCGCCGACCACGCTGGTGGCTGTGGCTGTGCTGTGGCCTGGTCATGGGACTATCGGCGATTGCCCGGCCGAACATCCTGCTGCTTGCGCCGCCGCTGGTCGCGTGGGTCTTCGTGCTGCACAGGCGGCAGTGGAAACGGGCGCTGGGCCACAGCCTGTGTCTGTTCGTGGGCACGATGACGCCGATCGTACCCGTCACCATCCGCAATTATGTCGTCGGCCACGAGTTCATACTGATTGCGTCGCAGGGCGGCGTGAATTTCTACATCGGCAACAACCCGGATTCCGACGGCATGTCGGCCGTCATCAAGGGCGACCCGCCGCAATGGAAACCCTGCTTCGACGCCCAGATCGCCCGGGCCGAGCGGGCCGCGGGGCACGCGCTCAGCGCAGGCGAAGTCTCCGACTGGTACACGCGGCAAGCGCTGCGGTTCCTGCGCCGCCAACCCGGGCAAGCGGCGCGGCTGATGCTCAAGAAACTGCGATGCTTCTGGTCGCGCTGGGAGGTGGGCAACAACCAGGATCTTTATTTCATCACCTCGCACTACACGCCGATCGTCGCGTACTTGCCCGTGCGGTTCGCCTGGTTCGCACCGCTGGGTGTGCTCGGAGTGGTGCTGAGCCTTCGGCGGGCGCGGGAGCTCTTTCCCGTGTGGGCGTTCGTGGTCGTGTACATGCTCAGCGTGGTGATGTTCTTCGTGAATGCCCGCTATCGCGTGCCGGTCGATGCCGTGCTGATTCTCCTGGCGGGGCACGCGCTGGATTGGCTGGCGGGAACGCTGCGGCGCCGGCGCTGGCGGTCGGCGATCGGCGGGCTGACCGTCGTGGCGGTGATGGGCTGGGTCGTGTCCTACGTCCCGCCGGGGCTCGACCGCGGGCAGGTCCAGGGCCTGCGCGCCGCCGCCATGCTCTACTGGCAGCAGGGCGACACGACCGAGGCCCAGCGGCTATTGCGCGAGTCCGTTCGACGAGCCGAGGAAACCGGCTGGCCCGTCGATCCCACCACCTGGTCGTTGCTGGGCTCGCTGAGCCTCAAGGAAGGCGACCTCGCCGAAGCGCGGCGGTGCCTGGAGAATGCCTTGCGGATCGATCCCGCCACGCCGGGCGCACGCAACACGCTGGGCGCGATCCTCGCCACCCAGGGGCACCTCGAACAGGCGATCCACCAGTTCGAGCTGCTGGTACAACAGGAGCCGACCAACGCCGCGGCGTGGGCGAATCTCGGTAGCGCGTGGGCCCGGGCCGGGCGGATCGAACGAGCCGCCCAGGCGTTGCGCCGTGCGACTCGTCTGAGCGACGAATCCCGCGCGGTGCTGCGCGACACGGTCCGATGGCTGCGAGCGCACGGGCGCGCGGCGGACGCGAAACGACTGCTGCAAACCCTCGGGAATGGCAAGCATCCGTGAGCCCACGCCGCGACCCGAGCCGGTACCGCGCGGCGGGTCCGACACCTCGTTTGTCGGCCCCATTCGACAGCCGCCGGCCCAGCGACCACAATGACCCGCCATGCTGGAAACGCCGCCGACCATCACGCACCTCATCGGACCGGACACGCCGGCGTTGCGCGGCGAGGTGCTCCGTGCGCTGTGCGACCAGCCCCAACCGCGGCACCGGATCATCCAGTGGGGACCGGCGCCCGCGTGGGCAACCACCAGCCACCAATCGCCGCCACTCACCGAACAAGAACGCATCGAGCCGGACAGGACGATCCACGCGCCGTTCGGCGCGACGTGGCTGGGACAACGTGCGCGTGACAGCCTGCTCGCGGAGATCGGCACGGGCGTCCTGCACGTCTGGTCGCTGACGGCCCTGCGATGGGTCGCGGCCGGCCTGGGGCGGGCGCGCTGCCAGGTGATCGTGGATATCGAACTGCCCGCGGCGCTCGGACGGCTCGCCAGCGCGATAGGCTCGGCGTGGCGCGACGGCCGACTGTGTTTCGTGTGTCCGACCGACGCCGCCCGGCAACAAGCCGTCGCCACCGGCGCGCGTTCCGCGGACTGCGTGCTGATTCGCGACTGTGTGGATTTCGCCCGCATCAACGCCGCCCGTTCGGAGCGCGTTCGCAAGACGTTGCGCCTCGCCACTACGGATGTCGTGCTCCTCGCGTTGCCGCCGGCGCTGCCCGAAACCGCCACGTTCACCGCCGCGTGGGGAGCGCTCTTGCTGGCCCAGGTGATTCCGCGCGCGCGGCTGATCGTGCCCGGACGGGGACGCGAGGTCGAACGCGTACGGCGGCTCGTGGCGTCCTGCCGGCAAGAGCACGTACTGCGCAGCCCGGGGATGCGGTTTGACCTCTATGCGTTGCTGGCGGCGGCGGACGTCGCGTTGTATCTGCCGCCCGGCGGCGCGCCCCTCGCCGGAATGGCGGCGGCCATGGGCGCCGCGGTCCCGATCGTCGCCACCGCGACGCCGCTGACCACCGAGCTGCTCCGCCACGGACATAACGCGTGGCTCACACTTTCCGACCAGCCCCGTGACATCTGCCGGCGGTTGCTCGACGCGATCGAGAACCGCGCGCAAAGCCGGCGACAAGCCGATACCGCCCGTGCGCAGGCCTACAAGGTGTTCTCTCGCCGCCGCCTGATCGAGCAATACGCGCGATTATGGTCGAACGTCACCGCCGGCGAGCCACCCGCTTCCGGAATCGACGACCCCGCCTATATCGGGGCGGCAAGTCGCTGAACCGTGATCCTCCCCGTTTGCCGCAAAACCCGAGGACACGCCGACATCCCGAACAATCGAGCGAAAACGACGCAAACGGTTAGGCGTTCTGCGCAAATTGAACTTCCCTCGGGCCCTCGTCGCATGGTACCTTCGACTTGTTGCAATGGCTGCCGCGATCAGATCTGCGTCCGTGGAACCACCGGCCACGGGCGCATCGCGGCAGCCGAGGCCGGCGCTCCTGAGACCGGGTCGACACCACCAACGCCATCCTCTCCGAGGAAGGGCACACGCCCACCGGCAACAGCAACCAGGCGATGTACGACGATTTCACCCCGACGTCCTGGCCTACTCGACCGGGCCCGCGTGTCCCGGAGATTTCAGCGGCGATGGCGATATCGATCTCCAGGACCTCGAATCGTTCCTCGCGCATTACGGAACGCCTTGTCCCTGATAGCTCTCGCGGTGTGGCGGTCGTCGCGACGGTGCTGAGCCCACAAGGAAGAAAAACGCGTACATCAGTCGCAAAGGGAGTGACAGCGCACACTACGGGGAGCCCGGTTCGTGCATCCCCCTTGAAAGGCAAGCCTGCGGCCGCGAGTCACCCAGGTGGCGCGCGTGGCTTGCGGCCGCGGCGGTCGAAAAGCTCGCGCGCCCGCGCTCGCAGCCGAGCACGCAGCGCGTCGAACCACGGCCGCAGATCGAAACTACGACGGGGTTCATGAATCAGGGCGAAATCGCCGCCGAAAAGCCGCACCGTCAGAATCGTCCGGTCACGCTCGCCGTGCGTCCCGAAGACGTACAACACTTCGTCGCGCAGTTCCAACCGTACGCCGAAACGTGAGAACTCGATCCGCGCCGGCAGGAACGCGGGCAGGTCGAGCTTGAGCAATCGCCGGGCCAGCTCGCGCAGCAAACGCCCCTCGATCCAGTTGGGCGGATTGTCGGCATCGGCGACGCGCAGTTCGAGATCGCCCGATCGAACGTGGTCGTCCTCGATGGTCAGGTCACTGATCGTCGCGTTGAGTGTGCCGGTCATCAACCCCCAGCCGAGGCTTCGGGTCAGCGCGTCGAGCGCGACGCTCCGCAACTCGCCGGATGCGACGAACCGGGCCACGCCGCCGGGGGTGAGGTCCGCCACACCGACATCGAGGGCGAGTCGCCCGCCACCACCGCTGATGCCCCAACCCGCGAGTACATCGGACAGGTGTACATCGCGGAGCACGCCCCCAAACCGCAGCCGCTCGGGCCGGCCGTTGACGATTCGCAGCTCATCCAACCTGATTTCCGGGCACGATCCACGCCACGGCGGCACCACCAGGCCGGTGGTGCATTCGGCGAGATCGAGGCCGGCGCATTTCCCCCGAATAACGAGTGTACGCGCCGTATCGGTTTCGCCGTATTCGAATCGCCCGGCAAACCGGCCGTGGCGTAACGCCGCCCCCGTGAGCGCTTCGAGCCGCGTCACCGCGACCGGCATCTCGGGCAGCGTCGCCTCGAACCGGTCGATCCGAATCCCGGCGTCGTGCGGCGAGAAACGCGCCGTGAACAACACGGGATGATCCATCGGCTCGCCGTTGAAGCGCTGGCAAAGAATCCGGGCTTCGCCGTGCTGGGCATCGACAAAATCGACGCTGCCGGCGGCATCAGCAAGCTCCAGCCGAAACCGGTCCCGGACAAACGCGACGTTCATCTCGGAAAACACCACCCGCCGCGGGCCACCCGGCGCAAAACCCGGGCGCAGACCGGACTCGAACACCCCCCGGTAGTCCTCACGCAACCACGTGCGCGTGGAAATCTCGCACGTCCCACCAACCAGCCGGATCGTGTACGCCTCGCGGTCGGCCGCGGTGGGCTCGGTCGTGACCACCGCCGAACGACAGCTCAGCGCCCGACCGCGGCGGTTGGGCAACCAAACCACGATATCGCGGAATTCACGAGCCCAGCGCGTCCGGGGCACGACGCGTCCGATGCTGCACGGCAGGCCGAGCGCATCGCTCAGGGCCGCGGCGCACTTCGTCCGATAGTGTGCGCTGCGCAAATACCACGCCATCCCCCCCGTCACGCCCATGCCACCCAGCGTGACGGCGGTCACAAAACCCAGCAGTATCCAGCGACGACGCGGCATGACGCGGATTCTACGACCATCGACCCCCGGAATCATCCGTATCCTGTTCAGGTACCCCCGCACCCGTGCCGATTTTATGAGAAACCGTCTGCGGGTTTGCTCGGCGACAGCAACGCCTTGCGAGCAGACCCGCCCCAGGAGGCCCCATCATGCTGCGAACGACGTTTCTCGTCGCCGGTGTGCTCGCCCTGCTGACGGGCTGCAATACGCCCGACAAGCGGCTCAACGCTCCCCCTCACGGGCACGCCGCCGAAACCAGCGATCTGCAAGGCACGTTCACTTACATGACCGACAACGCCCTGCTGGCGGACATGGTCGTCAGCGATCAGCACTTCCTCCCGCACCGCGCCGTTCTCAACGACCTCGGCACCCAGCGACTCAGCCGATTGGCATCGCTGATGGAAGCCTATGGCGGGGAGGTACGCTACAGCAGCGATGAACCAGACGAGGCACTGGTCCACGCCCGCGTGCAAGCGATCGTCGATTATCTCGCGCAGGCCGGCATCGACACCACGCAGCACGTGGTCAAGACCGACATGGCCGGCGGCGAAGGAATGGCGGCGACGGAAGCCGTCCTCATCAGGGCCAACGAAGGCGTCTACAACCCCAGGAAAAAGAGCAGCGGCGCAACCGGCACCGGCACGGGCAAGTCCGGCACCGGCGCCGCGAAGTAGCGCAGCGCGCCCCCGGCCACACCAGGCCGAACGGGGCCCGCCGCGCCTCACCGCGTGGTTTTCCTTAGCGCAGGAGTTGGATTGTGAATCGCTTGCCGAAATACCGTGGGTTGTTGATCGGGCTGTTGCTGGCCGGCCTGGGCGCCGGGTGTACGCAAACCGAGCCCACCCGGACCACTCTCGGAAACCTGCCCGACGAACCGCTCAACGATACGCCGAAGGTCACCGCGATGACATTCTTCGCGCACGGCCACCTGCTCGAACGCAGCGGCAACTACGAACGCGCGGTGATCCAGTATCGCAAAGCCCTGCGGCTCAAGCCCGATTTCGTGGGGGCGCACAACCGGCTCGGCATCACGCTGAACAAGCTGGGGCGTCACGAACAAGCATCCGAGCAGTTCCGCCAGGCGATCGCGTTGCGCTCGGACGAGGCGTATCTGTACAACAACCTCGGCTTCAGTCTCTACCTGGAAAAGAAATACGACCAGGCCGACGAGGTTCTCAAGCACGCGCTCGAGCTGGACCCGGATTTCGCCCGCGCACGCATGAACCATGCGATCGTGCTGGCCGAGCTGGGACACTACGACGCGGCCTACCAGGAGCTGCTCAAGGTCGGCAACCGCGCCGACGCCTGTTACAACATGGGCCTGATGCTCACCGAGGGCAAACGGTACAAGGAAGCCGCCCAGTACCTCGAGGCCGCTCTCGCGGTTCGCCCCGACTTCGACGCCGCCCGCCGACAGTTGCACGAAGTCGGCCGGCTCGCGGCCGAGGCCGAAGCGCTCCAGGCGGCCAGATTCGCCAAGGTCCACCCCGCGACCCCGGCGCCGACCGTCGCCGCCGGCGCGGCCGACGGCCCCCCCGCAGCCAACGCGACCGCATCCCAGACCACCGCGACGGCGTCAAAGTCCGCCAAGACCGCCACGAAAACCGCCAGGGTGACGCACAACCCCAGCCACAACACGAAGGGAACCAGCCGTTCCCGGGTCGCCTCATCCACGCACGCACGACACCCCAAGGCGACCACGAAGCAGCCCGGGGCGCACGCGACACGCCGATCCGCCTCCACGAGCCACGTCACCGACACCGAGCTGACGGCGATCGAACGGCTTTTCGAGCGAGGTTGCGAACCAGCGCTCGTCGAGCCGGGTGCGTCGTTCGACACTGACACGCTCGCCGCCCTGGTTCTTCAGGCGCTCGATGCGATCGAACACCGCACCGCCGACGCCGACGAGCGGTGGTGCGAGCTGAGCGACTACGTCGCGACCGCGATGGCGCGCACCACCCACAGCACGCTGGCCAAGTAGCCCTCCAGACCGCCGGCGACAAGAAACGCTCCTCCGCCCTTCGCCCCCGAGGCGGGGGGCTGCCTGCCTGGAATCACGGCGGCAAGACGACCGCAACGGGGCAACACCCTCTCGACCTCCGCGAGCCAACCGCTATACTGCCGCGCGGTTTTCCTCGAATGCCCACAAGCGGAGGCACACACCGATGGCGAATCGGCTCACTGGTCGCAACCTGCTGTCCATGCGTGACTTGTCCGGCGAGGAGATTCAAGCGGTCATCGACCTCGCGATCGAGCTCAAGGCCGACCGCGCCGCCGTCGAGCGCGAGGCACCGCTGCGCAACAAGACGCTCGCGATGATTTTCCAGAAGCCGTCGTTGCGCACGCGGGTGTCGTTCGAGACGGGCATGACGCGGCTCGGGGGCCATGCGATCTACCTCGCCCCGTCGGATATCAAGCTCGGCCAGCGTGAAACCACCGAAGACATCGCGTTGGTGCTATCGCGTTTCGCCGACATCATCATGGCCCGCGTGTTCGGGCACGATATCGTCGAGGATCTCGGCAAGCACGCCACCGTGCCGGTGATCAACGGGCT
>JALSRY010000578.1 GCA_026984555.1 Phycisphaerae bacterium | reverse complement strand
CGATACCGGCCCGTTGGGCAGTCCCGGGTCGTCCAGCGGTGAGATCGAGTGGATCGGCGCCAGCAGCGTCGTGAACGGCGCACCGCAGGGCATCCCGGTCAGTCCGTCCAGCTCGTGGCAGATGATCGCGTTCGACCCGGCCACCGGCCCGATCCAGGGCTTCACGGGCGACGGCGTGATTACCGCCACACGCGGCACGCTCGAACACCTCGCGATCGCCGTGGATGCCGCTTCGCCGAACCGGAGCACCGGCGAGTACTTCCTCTACATCGACAACGTGACCAATGTCGGTGCCGACGGCGGTTCCGACTTCGTCATCGCTGATTTCGAGGGATACGCGCCCGGCGACGAAGTGCTCTTCCAGGAGCCCACGTTCTCCGGCAGCACCGCCGCCAACATGACTCCGCTGCCCAGCTCCAGCGAGGTGTCCGATGCCTACGGCAACCCCGGCCAGTCGGAATTGTTGGCGTGGTTCTTCCGCGACACCACCGACCAGCGCTGGGCCCGCGTCACCACCTTCTCCACGCTGAATCAGCCCAGTCCGATCATCGATCTGACCAAGCCGATTCGCATGGACGTGTTGCTGGTTGCCGCGACGACGACCCCGGGCGACATCGACGGTGACGGTGACGTCGACCTGGCCGACCTGGCCATCCTGCTTGCCGCCTATGGCACCTGCGACGGCGACGCCAACTACAATGCCGCCGCCGACCTCGACGGCGACAACTGCGTCAACCTCTCCGACCTCGCGATCCTGCTGGCCAACTACGGGTCGTAGGTCGAACGCTGACGCCGTACGACCGCCCCCGGTAGCACCAGCAAGCCGGGCGGCGGACCCCAATCGCGGGCCGGTCGTTTCGGAATCTCCGATGCGGCCGGCCCGATTGTCTGCGCATGCGGATCATGTACGCGACCATCGGCCTGCCCATGATTTCGGCGTGAGATTCCGAACGTCTTGCCCGAAAACAACTGCTGCTCCGGACCAATGGCCGCCGGAATGCGGGCATCCCGTTGGGTTTTCCGCTGTTCCGTTTCTTCCCCAACCACGTTTCGCCGCAAGAAACCGGGTTGCACGCGTTATAATGGCCGGTAGCGGAAGCGCGGCCCGCAAACTGCTGCGCGCATCGGCGGAGCGAGCGAGCCGCTCCAGCCGGGAGGAGAACCCATGGGAGCCAGAGCGAAGACTGCCGCGGCGCTTGTGCTGGTCGCGGCTGCGATGTTTGTCCTCACACCACCGCATGCGACACAAGCGGTTTCGAACTCGAAGATCCACTCCTCGCTGGTACGCCTGCTCCACCGCAGCGACGCGCCGGTACGGGCGTGGGTGTTCTTCGCGGACAAGGGATTGCGTTCGCAGGCGGAGATCGACGCCGCGCTCGCCGATCTTGCCCGCAGCTACAACCCGCGGGCGATCGAGCGGCGCAAGCTGCGCCGGACGGCGCCGGGTTTGTTTGACGAACGCGACCTGCCGGTAGTGGCCGATTATGTGCGGGCGGTCGAGGCCACCGGGGCCCGTGTCCACGTCACGAGTCGATGGCTCAACGCGGTGAGCGTGTTCGCGGACCGCGAGCAGGTCCGCGCGATTGCCGACTTGCCGTTCGTGCGGCAGATTCAGCCCGTTCGTCACGCCCGGCGGATCGAGCCGGCGTCTCTCCAGCGTCAAACGCTTCCGGCCGCACCGCCGCGGGGCTGGTACGGCTACGCCGAGGATCAGCTCAACCAGATGAACCTGATCGCGGTGCACAACGCGGGCTATACCGCGGCCGGCGTGGTCATCGGGATCCTGGACACGGGGTTCGAGCGTAGCCACGAAGCATTCAACTACCCCGGTCACGCGCTCAACGTGCTGGCCGAATGGGACTTCGTGGACAACGACGGCGATACCAGCCAGCAGCCCGGCGACGACTCCGAACAGCACGTCCACGGTACGCTCATTCTCGGCACGCTCGGGGCCTACGCTCCCAATGACTTCGTCGGGTCGGCGTATGATGCCTCGTTCGTGCTCGCCAAGACGGAGGATGTCACGGCCGAGTATCCCG
The DNA here is from genome assembly GCA_026984555.1 of Phycisphaerae bacterium. Classification (GTDB taxonomy): domain Bacteria; phylum Planctomycetota; class Phycisphaerae; order UBA1845; family Fen-1342; genus JALSRY01. The sequence continues at coordinate 7,071 of JALSRY010000578.1, read as the reverse complement.
CGGAGGAGGACAATTACGTCGCCGGATTGGAGTTCGTCGAGAACCACGGCGCCGACCTGGCCACGTCTTCGCTCGGATACATCGACTGGTACACGCAGTCGGACCTCGACGGCCAAACCGCCGTCACGACGATCGCGGTCAACACCGCGACCGACAACGGCCTGATCTGTTGCACCGCCGCCGGCAACGAGTATCACGACAGCAACCCGGCCACGTCGCACCTGATCGCGCCGGCGGACGCCTTTGCCGTCATCACCTGCGGCGCCGTGGATGCGTGGAATGACATCGCTGATTTCAGCTCCGACGGCCCGACCGCCGACGGGCGGGTCAAACCCGAAGTGCTGGCGTTGGGCGTGGACACGATCAGCGTCTGGCCGTACGACACCAGCGGTTACGCCTACGCCAGTGGAACCTCGCTTTCGACGCCGCTGGTCGCCGGCGCCGTGGCGTGCCTGGTCCAGGCGCATCCCGAGTGGACCGTGACCGACATGCGCAACCACCTCTTCTACACGGCTGACTACTACACGAGCCACGGAAGCTACGACGGGACATACGTTCGCGGCTATGGCCTCATCGACGCCTTCGCCGCCCTGAACTTCAGTTTTACCGACTGCAACGGCAACGGCGTCGACGACAGTGACGACATCGCCGGCGGCACGAGCGCGGATTGCAATACCAACGGGGTGCCGGATGAGTGCGACATCGCCGACGGCACCTCCCAAGACGCCAACGGCAACGGCATCCCCGACGAATGCGAGTGCATCGGCGACCTCGACGGCGACAGTGATATCGACCTCGCCGACCTCTCGATCATGCTCGCGCATTACGGCCAGACCAGCGGCATGACCTACGCCGACGGCGATCTGGATGGTGACGGCGACGTGGACCTGGCGGATTTGTCGCAGCTTCTGGCGGTCTACGGCCAGAGCTGTTCGTAGCCGGGGCTGACCTGGCTGCTCGCCATATGCCGGCACACGCGGCGTCGGGCGGGGTGGTATCGTGGTGAAGGCCGCCCGGCGCCGTCGGCGACGCTGCGCAAGACGCCGGACCGCCGAGAAGCCGCACCGACCGCCCGGCGAGTGGATAGCGCGGCGGGGGAAGCTCCCGCCGACCGGAGCTACTTGGTCGCTTTCGTCGGCTCGACGGCGGGGATTTCAAACCCTTCGGGCAGCTCCTGCGTGTGTTTGCCTTTGGGATAATTGCCGCAACCCAGGAACTTGCCGCGCGGTCCCTGGCGAATGACCATCGGCGTGCCGCACTCGTCGCAGGGAATGTCCGTCGGGATCGGTTTGGGACGGGCCGGAGCGGGCATCTGTTCTTCGGCGTCTTTCTTGGCCTGCCCGCGCAGGTTGGCAACGAACCGGCAGCGCGGGAAATTCGTGCACGAAAAGAACGGCCCGAATCGACCGCGCTTCAGCTCCATCGGACTTCCGCATTCCGGGCAGCTCAGCTTTTCCGAACCGGCGGGCAGTTTCTCGACTACCGGCCGTCCGGTGCGAGTCCAGGCGAAACCGGGTGGTGGATCACCCAGGTCGCCGGTCTTGCCGCCGCGCCGTGCGGATTTCTTGCCTTTGCTTGCCTTCGTGGAGGCGTTCGACCCGCGGCCCGCGCCGCCCGCCGCGGAGTCAGCTTCGCTGGCCGCCTTGGCTCGTGCCGCTTCGGTGACAGGCTGGGAAACACGCAGTTCGTCGAGTTTTTCGATCGGCTTGGTGTTGCGACATTTCGGGAAACCGCTGCACGCGATGAACTTCCCGCGGCTTCCCTTGCGAATCACCATGGGGCGCCCGCAGCGGTCGCATGCCACCCCCGCGTCCTCGGGCGGTGGCGCCGGTGGTTTCTTGACGGCGATGCCGTCCGGAACCGACGCCGTGTTCTTGCATTTCGGATAGCGGTCGCAACCCAGGAACGCGCGCCGGCCCTTGAACTTGACGCGCATCGTCCCCTCGCCGCAGGCGTCACACGGCTTCGTCAACTCGTCCGCCTCCACGATCTTGAGCGGGTTGCCGTTGTCGTCACAGGGTACCGTGTGGCGACACTCGGGATATCCCGAGCAGCCCAGGAACATCCCCGTCCGCGACTGTCGCAGGATCATCGGCTTGCCGCACAGCTCGCAGGTGTGTTTCCCGTCGGGAATGATGGGCCGCCCCTCGCGATCGACGTTGTACGTTCCGGTGCAGTCGGGGTAACGCGAGCAGGAGAGGAAACGGCCGCTCTTGCCCCAGCGATAGACCATCGGCGCGTCGCACTCGGGGCACTTGTACTCGCTGGGCTGGCTGCGCGATTCCTCCATCTCGCGCCCGGCCTTTTCGAGCAATTCCTTGAATGGGTCGTAAAACTCGTGCAACACGCGGACCCAATCGAGGTGGGCATCTTCGATCTTGTCCAACTCGTCTTCCATGTACGACGTGAACTTCACGTCCATGATCTTCGGGAAGTGTTGCACGAGCTTGTCGGTGACGATCTCTCCCAGCGGTGTCGGGAAGAACTTGCGATCCTTCTGTTCGACATAGCCCCGCTTCTGGATCGTGTCGATGATCGTGGCATACGTGCTCGGCCGGCCGATCCCCTCCGCTTCCAACGTCTTCACCAGCGACGCCTCGGTGTAACGCGGCGGGGGAGACGTGTACTGTTGTCGCGCCTCGATATCCACGGTGCCGACCGGTGCCCCTTTCTCCAGCGGGGGCAGGATCTGGTCCGCACTGCTGATCCCCGTGAGCTTCATGAAGCCGTCGAACACGAGCTTGCGGCCGCTGCCGGTAAACTGCGCCGGACCCCGGGCCGTAGCGCAAGTCAAGGTTACGCTCGTCGAGTCCCACCGCGCCGGCGCCATCTGACAGGCCACGAACCGTGTCCATATGAGCTTGTAGAGTTTGAACTGGTCCGCGGTCAGGGCGTTGCGCACACTGTCGGGCGTTCGGGTCGGGTCCGTCGGGCGGATCGCTTCGTGCGCCTCCTGGGCGCGGGCTTGCCGCTTGCCGTACACGTTGGGTTTCTCGGGCAAGTACGGCTTGCCGAAGTTCTCCCCGATGAAATGCCGAACCGTCTCGATCGCTTCGGCGGCGATGTTGGTCGAGTCGGTACGCATGTACGTGATCAACCCGACGGGGCCTTCGCCGTTGAGGTCCACGCCTTCGTAGAGCCCCTGCGCGATGCGCATCGTGCGCGATGCGGGAAACCGCAACGTCGTGCTCGCCGCCTGTTGGAGCGTCGCGGTCGTGAACGGTCCCGGAGGACGCGTGGTAGTACGTTTGGTTACGAGCTCCGCGACGCGCAACGCCGGCGGAGCATCGGGAAAGCCCCCCGTGATGATCCGAGCTTTCTGGAGCCCCAGGTGCGCGTATTCCTGCCAATCCTCGCGCTCGATGCGCTCCGTCGGCCAGCCCAGCGCCTCGAGAACGGCGGCCGCTTCTTCGGCGTTGTCGGCGGAAAACGGCTTATCGCCGATCTTCTGAAGCTCGACGCGGAACGCTCCGTGTTTCGACAGCCACGACTGGATATCTTTTTGCGCCGGCTGCTTTTGTACAAACTCCCGCCACGCCGGAGCGAGTTTGTCCGCCGACGCGGGATCGCCCGTCACATACGCGAGGATTTTCCAGCTTTCTTCCGGGACGAACGCGCGAATTTCGCGCTCGCGATCGACGATCAGACGGACCGCGACCGATTGCACCCGTCCCGCGGAGAGCCCCTTGGCGATTTTTTTCCAAAGCAGCGGAGAGATCTCGTAACCTACGATCCGGTCGAGGATTCGTCGGGCTTGCTGGGCGTTCACCCGGTCGTGATCGATCTCGTGCGGGTGCGTGAACGCTTCCGAAATCGCGCGTTTGGTGATCTCGTTGAAGATCACCCTCCGTACGCGTTCCTCGGGCAAGCCCAGCGCTTCCACAAGATGCCACGCAATCGCCTCGCCCTCTCGGTCGCGGTCGGTGGCAAGGTATACCAGCGGGGCCTTGCCGGCGAGTTTCTTGAGCTCGTTGATGACCTTCGTTCGGCTGTGGACAAGCTCATATTGCGGCTTGAATCCGTCGGAGAGGTCGATGCCGAAACTTCTCTTGGGCAGGTCGCGGACATGTCCCATGGAGGCCTTGACGACGTAATCATCGCCGAGGTATCGGTTGATCGTTCTTGCCTTGGCCGGGGACTCGACGATGACCAGGGTCTTGCCGTTGCCGCTGCGACCTCGCTTCGCTGCCATGCGCATGTGCCTCTAACTATCTTGGAAACCGGCGGTTGCGTTCGTTTGTCACCGCGCGGCATCCTATATGATCGGCCGTGCCGACTGCGGAACTTCATCCCGGCCGGGCCGGCGCGTTGCGGAAGATACTTAGGAGCGGGCCGCCGCCTGTCAAGCGCGGCGGAGCAGATAACGCTTCCCATCGCGGCAAAAGCATCGGGGGCGGGCGGCGTTTCGCTGGTGCAAGAACGTTCGGCAGGCTGGCACCCCCGCGGGGGCATGTGCGGGTCCGTCAGTCGGTTCCGTGAGCCTGGTTGAGCATGGCGAGCAGGATGTGAGCACGCTCGAAATTGAGGTAATCTCGGCATGTCTCCGTCGCCGCGGGACAGATCGAGGATAGGTTATCGGTCACATTCAGTACTTCGCCGATGATGGAAATGAGCTTTGCGCGCGCCTCCGGTGGCAGGTTGCGAGCAATCTCACAAGCCTCGGCTTCGAAAACGGCTGTCGCATGACCCATCTTATCACCTTCTGGAGTATCCAGGGCGCCAAACATCATGATTATCGAATTCGCACCAGCCCCAGACTATTGGGGGTTTCCCTAGTTCTTGTCGTGCGCGGTTCCGGATTCCCGCCGCGAAACGGGCATGGATGGCGTCAACATCGTCGTCACGGTGAGGGAGGCCGTGGTTTCATTCGCGGTGCGTGCGTGAACTCGTGCGATGTGACGGCAGGGCGGGCATGGGGGCTGGGTTGCCTCAGTCATTGTGGGTTATCGGGCGTTGCGGGAGTACCCGTGGCCGCGCCAGCAACTGGGTGCGGGACCGCTGCGACGCAAGCCGCCGCGGTCGGGGGCGCCGCCGGGGTGGGGAAGGCCGGTGGACGAGAGCCGCCAAACGCCTACGGAGCGTGTGGCTCGCGGGGTGTTTCCGCAGGCGGCGACTGAATCACATGGAGTGGATTGTGCGGCTTGTCGCCAACCGATGCGGACGAAGCCTGCGTCCCGGCGGCGTCCGCACCGCACGTCGGGCAGCCCTCGGCCGGGGGAAACTTGTCGCGGAAACCGAGCTGGAGGACGCCGCGCGGGCAGGTGTCGATACACTCGCCGCAGCGGGTGCATTCGAGGTCATCGATCGCGGGTTTGCCCGCCAGCGTGTAGTCGCGCATGACCTCGATGCCCATCGGGCAATCGTAGGCGCAGTGTTCGCAGCGGGCCTTGCCGCGTTGCTGGGGGTTGATACGCACCCGCAACAGCGCGAACCGTCCGAGCGTGCTGTAGAGCGCCCCAAGCGGGCACAACGCCCGACACCACAGCCGCGGCAGGAAATACTCCAAGACGATGAGCGCGAGAAGGAGCCACAGCAGCGGTCCGGCGGCGTGTCGAATGGCCTGCGCGCCGAGCACGACGCGGTTCCAGGCCCGCCGCAGAGGAGGGGCCTCCGCCGGTTGCGCAACGCCGGACGCTTGCGATTCGTCGGTGGGGCTGACCACGGTGAGCGTTTCGGCGGTGCTGTCGTGTGATTCGGTGCTGCTGGCAACGGCGGATGGCGATTGCGCCGCGAAGAAGACCGCCGACCACGAGACCAGGTTGATCGGCGAGATGATCTGAAACGCGGGTACGCCGGCGACCAGGGAGAAGCCGAGTACGAGTCCAAGTATGCCGTACCGCGTGGCACGCGGGACGCGCGGGCCGCGCTCGGCTTTCTTGCCTGCCTTGCGCGGGGCGAACAATCGCCGGAGCCGTCGGCGGATCCCGTCGTTGACATCGAGCAACAGGCCGAGCGGGCAGACCCAGCCGCAGAACACCGGTCCCAGCAACAGGCACGCGCCGACGAGAATCGCTGCCCCGGTCAACATCGTCCAGTGCAGGGTTCGGCTACTCAGGGTGATTTCGAGCGCGGCGAGCGGGTCGGAGAGGGGGATCACCTCGAACAGGCGTGTGCCGGTGGTCGAGCCGCGAAACCAGTGGAAATCGTCGCGGGCGCCGAGCACGAGCAGGACGAGAAAAAGGACCGCCGTGCTTCGGCGTAGCCACTTCCAGCGGTGGAATCTGCGAGGACCGCGTGCCACGATCAGGACTCCGTAGAGGCGTCGCCGCGGCGCAACACGTCGGGCCAACTGCGCGGGCGGACGGGGATGGATGTAGGCTCGGTGGGGCAGGCCAGTGTGCAGATGCCGCAACCGACACAGGCCTCCTCGCTGATGACCGGTCGGAGCAGGTCGTCAAAGGTGATGGCGCCGCGATCGGTGAACGGGCATTTGTGCCAGCACGACCGGCACGAGACGCCGTTGAACGCGAAGCACGTTTCCTCGTTGACGACCGCGGTGCCGATGCGGATGTCGGCACGTTGCTTGACGGGTTGGAGTGCTCCGGTCGGGCAGATCGTGATGCACTTGAGGTCGTCGTACCCTTCGCAAAGCTCGCAGGGAACCTCTTCGGGGTTGAAAAAGGGGGTACCCGCGGCGACGCCCTGCCCGGGCCCGGCGAGCTTGAGCGTATCGAACGGGCACACCTCGACGCACTGTCCGCAGCGGGTGCAGGCGGCGAGAAAATCGGGTTCGTCCAGTGCGCCCGGCGGTCGCAACAGGGGTGGTTCCCGGCGGAGTCCGCCGGCGCTTCGGAACAAGCCCCCCAGCGCAGCCCCGGCTCCCGCCCCCAAACACGCGAGAAAAGCTCTACGCGACAAAGCCATGCCCGGCCTCGCTTTCTTCACCCAACGGCGCGCGATGCACGCGGAGTATACGCGGTTCCCCCCGGGTCTGGTGAGCAAGAACAAACGGGGCGGGCGGGTGTCAGGCTCCCCGCCACGCCCCGCGTTTCAAGCCGGTTGCTGATCAGCGGCCGGGAATCGAGGAGGCCCGCACCTGCACATGGCAGCTGCGGCACTTGCTCTTGAGCA
>JALSRY010000577.1 GCA_026984555.1 Phycisphaerae bacterium | reverse complement strand
CGAAACCGTCCGGTACGGCGGAAAGGCGAGTCTGACGAGAGTTTCAAGGAGCGCATGGAGACTTGGCGGCAAGAGCTGGACATCCTGGAATCTTCGCTGAGTGCTCTGAGAAGTATCAAGAGCAAGTATGACGGATGGAAGGGTATCAAGATTACGGTAACAACCGAGGGCGGGGTGAACGCCGGCCCCTTTGGGAAACTGGAGGTTCATACGCAGATTGAGTTCACGCTGGGGCAGTTGGAGAGTGCAATACGACTATCGACTTCTGCGACCAGTGGGGTTATCAGCAGGATAATCGGCTATCTGGTGTGGCTTGTTATGATGGACCACGATTTGAGCGAGGGCGAGATAATGGATATGGGACGACCTATCGACGACCCGAAAACGCCTACGCTGAACGATGATGTAGATTTGGAGGAACTTGCCAAGCTGCTTCGGGATTATGGGGATGACTTGGGCGTGCCCTGCAGGAAGCGAGAGTAGCTGTCGGCGTGGAACGTCGTGCATAATCCTGCTCATACCGGGACCGCTCAGCGAGCGGAAGTGCCGCTGGGGAACATCTTCGGAGTGCGTGCTGGCACAATGCTTACGAACATGAAGGAGTAATCACATGGAACGGAATCGCACAACTGATATCTGGAAGCGTATTGCATTGGTACAGTGTCTATCGAATGCGGTCCTGATAGTCATACTCCTGCTTGGGGCCGACAAGGCCAGGGACGATTCGCAGGGCGGTGCGGTACAGTCGGATGTGTCCAAGAGCGTGCGGGTACATGAGGCCGTGAAGGCCAAGCGCTTCATCATTTGCAACGATCAAGGGGAGGCGGTAGGCATGTTCGGCACACTCAAGGATGGACGCCCTGTGATATGCGTGCGTCACAACGTGTCCGACAATATTGCGCTGGCCGCCGGCATCAACCGGCACGGTATGCCGGGACTGTACATGTATTATCCCGATAAGACGTGGGGTATGCGGGTGGCTTTGCGTGACGACGGCGCCGTTGTATCCGTGCAGTCGCCGAACAGGGATGCGACTGCATGCATGGAGGTGGCGAACGATGGCATCACGGTCACACAAGCCACTGGAGCGGATAGCACAGAGTGGCACTGGCACGGTGGAGGCTACCAGGTGCATGCAAGTGTGGGAGAGACGAGGCACGGTAACCAGCCCGCGGGTGAACTGGATATTTACGATATCATAAAGGGGCTGAAGGCGTTCAAGGCCCAGCTCGACAGAGATCGCCAAGATAAGACGCATGGCCGCAAACCCTTCGAATAGAAGCCGCTAGATGGCTGTGTATCCGGCTGGCGAGAGGCCGAAGCCTCTTCGCGGGCTTGGCGGATCCTGGATGTCGGATCTGTGAGGATTGGTGGTGCGATCGGGAGGATACCTGGTCCAGGGCCGCGGTCGAGCGCGAACGTGTGTGCCCCGGCCGAGGTCGCGGAGCAGAACGGTTACATGCAGGAGGAACCGGCTGGTCGCCGTTCGGCGGGCGTTCTCGATTCCCGGCTCGAGCGACCCGCGGCAGCAGGCCGGGGCGTTGCTGCTGGAGCTCCGCTACGACGCCCTCGGCCGGCGGATCGAGACGATCGACTACATGAGCGCAACCAACGGCAACGGCGGGCTTTGCGCAGGCAACGGCGGCGGCCAGGGTGGCGGCGTGGTCGTCACGCGGCACGTGTACGCCGGCGTCGAGCCGCTGGAAGAGTACGTCTGCTGCGACGTGTCGGACCCGGGCGGCAATTGTCAGGATCCGAGCGGTTTTTCGTTGGCCCGCGAGTTCGTCTGGGGCGACCGCTTCCCGGAGCCGATCGCGATGATCGACCACACCGACCTCGGCGACATCCCGGCCGACGGCCACCCCGGCGGCGGCCCGGAGGTGCTCTACTACCTCCGCGACGCGCTGGGCAACGTGGTCGCCTTGGCCGATGCGGGCGAGCC
>JALSRY010000576.1 GCA_026984555.1 Phycisphaerae bacterium | reverse complement strand
CCGGACCGGAGAGGGCGCCCCTCGTCGAACCCGGCCCGCCGGCAGGCTCCGCTACGAGACCGACTGTTTTGCGAAAAAGAAGATGATCCCCACGCAGAGTGTCAGCGCGATCACGATCGCGTTCGCGAAAAACGCTTTCCAGGCCAGGCCGGCCAGCTCGTTGCGTTTCTGCCCGGCGGCGTTGAGGCTCAGGAAAAAACCCGCGGTCGATGTACCCAGCGCCACCACGGCCGAGCCGGCTAACGCGAAGAACCGCGGCGAGCCCATGCGAAACAGGGCCACGAAATTCGCAAAATCGAATCGCCAGAACACGCATACGCACATCAACGCCAGGCTTGCCGTGCCGACGATCGCCAGCAGCATCCCCAGCCGCGCTTGCCGTTCCGGTGTGTGTTGTTTTCGTCTCGCCACCGCTGTTCTCCCGTCACCTCCGATAACCGGCGCCCCTGCGAGGGCCCGCCGGCGATCCGCTGGGCCGGCGATCCCGACGAGCACCAGCCCCATCCCCCGGTACGCGACGATCTCCCACCCCGCGACCGTTGCGTTACTATACCCACGATGAACCTGCGCACCACCCACCGGGCAACGCTGCGCCTCGGCGTGCTGATCTCCGGCGGCGGCACGACGCTGGAAAACCTGGTCACGCGCATCGCCGATGGTCGGCTCCGAAACGTCGGCATCGAGCTCGTCGTCAGCTCCCGGCGTGACGTGCGGGGCGTCGAAATCGCCCGACGGGCGGGCCTGCCCGTCGAGGTGGTCCGCCCGCGCGATTTCGCCGATATCGGCGCGTTCTCGCGGACGCTCGGCAACGTGCTCACACACGCGGGGGTCGAGCTCGTGGCGATGGCCGGCTTTCTGTGCCTTTGGCGGATTCCGGCACCTTTACGCGGCCGCGTGCTCAATATTCACCCGGCACTGCTGCCGAAGTTCGGCGGCAGGGGCATGTACGGGCACCACGTACACGAGGCCGTGCTCGCCGCGGGCGAAACGCAGAGTGGCTGCACCGTCCACGTGGCCGACGACGAGTACGATCACGGCCCGATCCTCGCCCAGCGGAGGGTGCCGGTGCAACCCGGCGACGATCCGGCCACACTCGCCGAACGGGTCGGCCGGGCCGAACGCGAGCTCTATCCCGAGATCATCCAGGAGATTGCCGACCGGGGCTTGTGGTGGCTCGAATAGCCGACCGGCCCTGACAGCCCCGATCACCGCCCATGTCGTTTGGGGCGTCTGCCGCCACACGACACCCCGCCCGCGGTGGATGATGCGGATGCGCTCCGACGCTGATACGGGGCGTCGCAAGCCTGCGCAGGCGCTACGAGACCATCGCGCTACTGCCCGCTGCGCGACGACTGGGCCGAGAGACAAATACGAATCAGCTCGTTGAGCTGGCTGCGGATTTCTGCCATGTCGGTCACGCCGGCGATGGATTTCTCGACCTCCGCCGCGGCATCGGTGATCGGTTGAAACCCGTAGGCCCCACCCTCGCCCTTGAGCAGGCGTACGGCGCGCGTCAGGCCCGCGATGTCCTGTTGGGCGAACGCCGCCTCGAGCTTGCCCACCTTCTCCGGCAGCTCCATGACGAACGAGTCGATCAGGTCGGCCATTTCCGGATCGCCGGCCAACGTGCTGGTCAGCGGGTTTTCCTTGAGGGAGTCGATGAGCTTGATGAGCTGATCGACCGTGACGGGCTTGTGCAACAGGGTATTGCACCCCGCCTCCAGGCACTTTTCTTCGACGTCATCGCTGGTATCGGCCGTGAATGCGACGATCGCGCGGGCGAATCCCTGCTTGCGCAGCTCGCGCGCGGTCTGGTAACCGTCGAATCCCGGAAGCTCCATGTCGAGCAGCACGAGGTCGAACTGGGCGCTTTTGACCATGTTGATCGCGCGGTGTCCGTCGTCGACGTGGGTCAGTTCCACATCCAGCGATTTGAGCAGGTGC
>JALSRY010000575.1 GCA_026984555.1 Phycisphaerae bacterium | reverse complement strand
GGTTCCCTACCGCATGCCCCGCCAGACGCCGCGGCCGCGCATCCACGGGAGTCAGACCGCGGTGGTGGTGGGGCCCCAGGGCGAAGAGTTGTACACGGACAAGTACGGGCGGGTGAAGGTGCAATACTTCTGGGACGGTGACGGCCGGTTTGACGAGAACAGCTCGCGTTGGACCCGCGTGAGCCAGGGCTCGGCGGGGGGGCAGTACGGGATGATGTTCCTGCCGCGGGTGGGGCAGGAGGTCGTCGTGGAATACCTGGAGGGGGATCCGAACCGCCCGATCGTGACCGGGCGCGTCTACAACAACGACCAGATGCCCCCGTACAACTTGCCGGAAAAGAAGACGGTGAGCTGCATCAAGACGAACAGCTCGCCGGACGGCGGGGGCACGAACGAGATTCGCTTCGAGGACAAGAAGGACCACGAGCAGATCATGATCTTCGCGCAGAAGGATCTGCACCTGCGGTGCGAGGATGCCCGCGTGGAGAAGGTGGGCGGGGCCCACCATCTCGAGGTCGGGGGGAAGCAGTTTGTGCACGTCGCGGACGCGGTGCATCGCAAGATCAACACCGACCTGCTCGAGGAGGTGGGGGGCAACGTTCGCCGGGAGGTCAGCGGCAACGAAAAGGTGAAGATCAGCGGCAACCTCACCCAGGAGATCAGCGGGAACTGCGGTATCAAGGCCAGCGGTGCGCTCGTGATCGAGTCGCCGCAGGGGGTGACGCTCAAGTGTGGGGGGAACTTCGTGGTGTTGAGTCCGGCGGGGGTGTCGATCAACGGCACGCTGCTGAATCTCAATAGTGGTGGTGCGCCGGGCGTGCATGTCCCCGTCGTGATTGCCGAGCCGCTCAAGCAGCCGGAGGAGGCCGACAAGGGCGATCCCGGACACGACGTGACGTACCAGCAGACCCCGGCGACGCACGAAGTGATCGAGACCGAACGTATCGCCGTCGAGCACGAAGAGCAGGAACTGCAGCAAGAGCAGTCGTGGATCGAGATCGAACTGGTTGACGACGAGGGCCGGCCGGTGCCATTCGAACGTTACGAGTTGGTGCTGCCGAACGGTCGCAAGAAGTACGGTTGGCTCGATGCGCACGGGCTGGCGCGGGTCAACGGGATCAAGCCGGGGAGTTGTGAGATCAACTTCCCGCGGCTCGACAAGGAAGGTTGGAGACGCTAGCAATGTCGCTGCAAGGGTTGGCACAAGGTATCGGCGATGTGGCGTCGTCAGCGGGCAACGCGGCGCAGGCCGCGGCCGATCAGGCGCAGGCCGCCAAACAGCGGGTCGGCGCCGCGATCGCGGAAAAAATGCAGGAAGTCGCCGCGGTCGAGGCACAGGTGCGCGGCTACTACAGCCGGGCGCGCGACGCGATCTTCGGGGCCGCGGAACAGGCCCAGCAGGCGGCGGGCCGGGCACAGGAGCTGGCTGGCCAGGCCAGCGATGCGCTGGATCAGGGGATGGCGCAGGCCGGGCAGGCGTTGGGGCAGGCTCGCAGTGCGCTCGACCAGGCGGGGGCGACGGCGGCCGGACTGGCGGCCGGGTTGGGGCCGGCGGCCGAAGCCGCCGCCGGAGCGCTCGGCGGCCGACCCGGACAGTGGATGACGGTGGCGGAAGGAGACTGGCTGGGGCGACTGGCCGACGAACACGGCCTCCCCGGCTGGGAGAAGATCTGGAACCACCCGGCCAATGCCGAGCTGCGCCAGCGGCGGATCCACCCGCACATCCTCGAACCGGGCGACCGCGTCTTCATCCCCCCGATCGAGAACAAGCTCGAGCAAGGCGCTACCGAGATGCGGCATCGGTTTCGCAAACCGGTACCGCGGCCGAAATTGCGGCTCAAACTGGAGGACGCGGACAAACACCCCCTGCCGGGACTTTCGTATGCGATTGTGCTGCGCGACCGGGTGTTGACGGGCGTGACCGACGCGCAGGGAATGCTCGAGCACGAGATTCCGTTCGAGGCGGAGGTCGGGGCCTTTCGTTTTCAGGGGCCCGAGCAGAACTCGATTCGGTTCCTCCAGCGGGCGCTGGTCGCCCCCCAGTTGGGAACGGAGTACAACACCCTGCGGGCGTTCTTCCAGAACCCGCTCGATCCGCAGTTCGGGGCCGATCTACGCAAGAAATGCAAGGAGTTGGTCGCCGGTATCGGCGGAATGCTCCAGGGAAGACTCGACGGGCTGGTGGAAAAAGGAACGCGGCTCGTCGATTACTGCCAGCAGCACGCGGATGCGATCCTCGACCAGGTGGCCAAGGCCGAGGGCGTCGCCCGCGACCGGATCGAGCAGACCGCCAAACAGGCGGCGGGGGCCGTCGATCAGGCGGCGGACCGGGCGCAGGGGATGGTCGGGCAAGCGCAGCAGGGCGTGGACGATGTTTCGCAGCGGCTCGCCCAGCTCGAACAGCAGGCCCGCCAGCAGGCGGCGCAAGCCCAGCAGCAAGCCTCGGGAATGATCTCCCAGGTGCAGTCGCGTGCGAACCAGTCGATCGCCGAGTACGAGTCGCAGGTCAACCAGCTCGTGCAGCAGGCCATCGCCGCCGAGCAGCAGGCTCGCGCCGGGGTCGGCCGGGCCGCCGACCAGGCGCGCGGCGCGGTGGACGCGGCGGTGGCGCAGGGCCAGCAGGCCGCGCAAGGGGTCGAGCAGCGCGTCCAGGCCGCCGTCGCCGAAGCCGAGAGCCGCGCCCAGGACGGCATCCGCCAAGGCCAGCAGCAAGCCCAGGCCCTGGTCGATCACGCCGCCGCCGAAACCCGCCGGTATATCGACGACCTGATCAATCGGGCGGTCGAGCGGGGTGAAACATGGCTTCGGCAGCGGGTGCAGGAGATCCAGGCGCGGCTGCGCCAGCAGGTCGCCGCGGCGGCCGAGCAGGCCCGGGCGCAGGTGGATCAGGCCCGGTCGCAGGCGGACCGGGCGGCGGACGGGGCCCAGGCGACCGCACGCGAGATGCTCGGCGAGACGTCGCGGATGATGAACGAATCACTGCGCGCGCTGGGCGAGCTGGCCAAACAAAAAGCCCGGCAGCTCGGCATTCCCGCGGACGTGATCGTGGATACGCTGATCCAGGAAGGGCAGCGATTGTTGGCCGAGGCCGAGCAGAAGGGCAGTGACGCGATCGCGCAGGCACGGACGGAAGTGGATCAGCAGCTCGACCAGGCCCAGCAGACGGCCCAGCAGGGCGTTGACGATGCCGAGCAATCGGCCCAATCGGCCGTGGATCAAGAGGTCCGGCAGGCCTACCAGCAGATCGAGGCGGGAGCGTCCGCGGCCCGGGAGGCGTCGGAACAGGCGGGCCAGGCCGTCGGCGATGCCGCCGCGCAGGCCAACCAGCGAATCGCCGACGCGGGAGCCGCGGCGTCCTCCGCGACGAGCGACGCGGCCCACCGCGCGACGCAGGCTGCCGCGGGCGCCTCGCAAGCAGCCCAGGACGCGATGGGCCAGGCGGGGGACGCGGCGACCGGCATCGTCGATCAGGCACAGGCCGCGGCCGACGGCGTACTCGACCAGGTTGCGGCGGCACGCGAGCAGGCGGCCCAGGCCGCGCAACAGGCCGGGACCGCGGCACACGACCAGGTCAACGCGGCCGCCGACGCGGCCCAGCAGGGAGTTCAGGCGGCGGGCCAGGCGGTGCAGGACGGGGTCGGCCGGGTCAGTCAGTTGCGCGAGCAGGTGACCCAGCAAGCGTCGGCGGCACTGGAACAGGCGTCGGAGGGGGTGGGTCAGGCCCGCGACCAGGCCCAGGCGGCGATCGGCGAAGCCCAGGACGCCGCGAGCGGCGCCGTGGACCAGGTGACGCAGGCACGTGAGCAAGCGTCGGCAGCGGTGCAAGAGGGGGCCGATCAGGCACGCGAGGGGTTGCAGCAGGCGTCGTCGTCGGCGGCCAATGCCATCGCAGACGCCCAGCAGCAGGCCGACGGGGCGATCGACAGCGTGTTCGACGCGATGGGCGGGCTCGCGGACCAGGTGCCGAACTGGGACGACCTCCTGGAGGAGCTTCCGCTCCAGATCGGCCACCTCGATCCCGCGAACGAAGTCAGCGGCGTGATCGGTCGGCTCAACAACCTCGGTTTCGACGCGGGGGCGCCGGCGGCGTATGCCGGCGAGTACACGCGGGCCGCGATTCGCAAGTTCCAGATGGTCGAGGGGCTCGCCCAGAGCGGTCGCGTGGACGCCGCCACGCTCGGCCGGCTGATCGACCGGCATGGCTGCTGAGCGGTAGCCGGACCGCGGGAACACACCAACGGAGTACACAGGATCGCATCATGCCACCGGCTGCACGAATCACGGACATGACCACGCACGGGTCGGCGCTCACGCCCGGGCCGGGAAGCCCGAACGTGTTGATCGGGTTTCTGCCCGCGTGGCGCGCGGTCCCTTCGTCGGTCGCCGCGGCGCTGGAGTCGCTGTCGAACGCGATGAGCACGCTGATGCAAAGCCCGGTTCTCAACCCCGCGACCGCGGCATCGCAAATCGTCCAGGTCGTACAGGGCATGATGAGTCTCGGGGCCGCATCGGCGGGCGCCGGCCAGCCGGGCGTGCTGTCCGCGGCGGCTTCCCAGGCGGCTGCGGTGGGCACGCAGAACGCCAGCTTGACGGCTGCCTGGACCTCCGCATCGGCCGTCCCCGGGGGACAGCCCGCGGCGGATGTCGCCTACACGCAGGGAATCAAGGCGGCGATGGGGGCTGCCGCGACGAGCGTGGTCGGCGCCATGGCGGGAATGGCCGACCAGCATATGTGCCCGCTTCCGTGCCCCGTGCCGGTGCATGGCCCCGGCATGGTGACGCGGGGCAGCGCGACGGTGTTCATCAACAACCTTCCGGCGTGCCGTTTGGGAGACCAGGTGATGGAGGCGTGCGGTGGGGCGGACCCGATCGCTCTCGCCTGTTTCACGGTGATGATCGGGTGATTCCGGACGCGCCGCGGTGGTCGGCCGAACCACCCATTACGTCGATCGCAAGTCGGTATCGAGCGCTCGTTCGACGAACCCCGTGTCCACGTTTCCGTCCACGAAGTCGATGTGCTCCATGATCTTGCGGTGGATCGGGATGGTGGTCGCGATCGGGCTGATGCGGAACTCTTCGAGGGCGCGACGCATGGCGTTGATCGCCTCCCGCCGCGTCGGCCGGTGGACGAGCAGCTTGGCGACCATCGAGTCGTAGTGCGGGCTGACCATGTAGCCCGCGTAGGCATGGGTATCCACACGGACGCCCGGGCCGCCGGGGGGGATGAACTGTTCGATCCGACCGGGGCAGGGGCGGAAGTTGTGCTCGGGATCCTCGGCGTTGATGCGGCATTCGATCGCGTGGCCGTGCTGCTCGATGGCGTCCTGGCGGAGCTTCAGTTTTTCGCCCGCGGCGATGCGAATCTGCCACTGGACGAGATCGACGCCGGTAATCAGCTCCGTCACCGGATGCTCGACCTGGATCCGAGCGTTGATCTCCATGAAATAGAAGTTCTCCTTCTCATCGACGAGGAATTCGCAGGTCCCGGCGGAATAGTAACCGGCGGCCTTGGCGAGCCGAACGGCGGCCGAGCAGAGTTTACGCCGCGTCCGCGCGCTGATGTGCGGAGAGGGCGATTCCTCGACGAGTTTCTGGTTGCGACGCTGGAGCGAGCAGTCACGCTCCCAGAGGTGCACGATGTTGCCCTTGCGGTCGCCGAGGAGCTGGACCTCGACGTGACGCGGTTTCTCGACGAGCTTTTCAATATAGAGGGTGCCGTCTTTGAAAGCGGCTTCGGCTTCCTGCCGGGCGTGCCGGAAGCTGCTGCGGAGGACCGCCTCGTTGTGGACGGCCCGGATACCACGCCCCCCGCCCCCCGCCGAAGCCTTGATCATCACCGGGTAGCCGATTTTCCCGGCGATCTTGACGGCTTCGTCTTCGCTCTCCACCGCTTCCTTGCTGCCGGGAACCAGCGGCACCTTCGCCTTGCGGGCGAGTCGGCGGGCCTCGACCTTGTTGCCGAGCAGTTGCATCGCCTCCGCGGAGGGGCCGATGAACTCGATCTTGGCTTCGCGGCACATCTGCGCAAAGGTCGGATTCTCCGCCAAAAAACCGTACCCCGGGTGGATCGCCTCCACATCCGCGACCTCCGCCGCCGCCAGTATCGTCGCCGGATTCAGATACGACGCCGCGGCCGGCGCGGCACCGATGCAGATCGCATCCTTGGCGAGCTCGAGGTAGGCCGCGCCCTCGTCGGCCTTGCTGTAGACCGCGATGGCGTCGATGCCCATGTCACGGCACGCACGGATGATGCGCAGCGCGATTTCTCCGCGATTGGCTATCAGAATGCGACTGAACATGAGAACCCCGCGGGGGTGACGGGAACAATCACGCCGGCGCGACCGCGAACAGCGGCTGATCGTACTCGACAGCTTCGGCATTGTTGACGAGCACCCGCGTGATGCGACCGGAAACCTCGGCCTTGATCTCGTTGAACACCTTCATCGCCTCCACGAGGCACACGACCGTCTCGGGCTGGACCGCGTCGCCGACTTTTACATACGGCGGCGACTCGGGATCGGGGGCGGCGTAAAACGTGCCCACCATCGGCGAGCGGATCAGCAGCTCCCCGGGCGCCGCCGCCGGGGCGGACACACTGGGCGCGGCAGCCGCCGGAGCCGGAACGGGCGCCGCTGGCGGCGGGGCGGCCACGGATTGAACAACCGTCTTGCCGCCACGTTTGATGAGGATCTTCGTGTCGCCTTCGGCGATTTCGATCCGGCTGAGATCGTTCTCGACCATGAGCGCGACGAGGTTCTTGATGTGTTTGATATCGACGCGCTTGTCGTCGCAGCGTTTGTCTTCGGAAGCCATCGATTGCCTCGTTTCCGGGTGGTTCCCGCGGCGGATCGTCGCCGGCGCGTGGCGCGGGCGATCAGGCGGTGCAGGTCGCCGTCGGGCCACCCGGCGGGGGATCAGTACGGAAGCGTCGAGAGCACCTCGTAGCCGGTATCCGTGACGAGCACGTCGCTCTCGATACGAACGCCGCCTTTGCCCGGAAGATAGATGCCCGGCTCGATGGTAATGACCATGCCGGGCAGGAGTTTCGTGTTGGTACCCTTGCCCACGCGGGGCGCCTCGTGCACATCGAGGCCGATGCCGTGCCCGGTCGCGTGGTCGAAATGCCGGCCGAAACCAGCTTTTTCGATGACACGCCGGGCCGCTCGGTCGACATCGGTCGCCCGCACGCCGGGCCGCACGGCGGCGATGCCGGCGTCGTGTGCCTCCTTGACGATCCGCTGGATCGTCGCGATTTCGCGCGGGATGCTACCGGGCCACACCATGCGGGTCAAGTCGCTGACGTACCACCCCACGCGAGCACCCCAGTCGATCAATACCCCCTCGTTCTTGCGCACCACGCCGTCGCCCGGTTCGTAGTGCGGTAGCGAGCCGTTGGCGCCGCACGCCACGATCGTCGGAAACGACGCCTCCTGGGCGCCGAGCTTCTGCATCTCGTAGCCGAGGCGGGCGGCGATGTCTCGCTCGGTCAACCCCGGCTTGATCCATCGCTGCACCTTCACGAATGCCTTCTCGGCCACGCGGATCGCCTCCCGGATCGCGGCGACCTCCCCCTCGTCCTTCGTGATCCGCCGATCGAGAATCAGCCCCGCGGCAGGCACGAGCTGCGTCGGCCGGACAGCCTTGCGCAAGCCCTGATGCTCCGCGACGGTGAAGTGCCCCGGATCGAACCCGACCCGCGCGAGCTTGTACTTCTTGAGCTCCCGGGCGTTACGCTCCGGCGTGCGCTGCTTGCGGAGCACCTTCTTCGCCCAGGGGCACTCCACGCTCGCGGCTTCGTCGAAACGACCATCGGTCAGCAGCACGACCGCCCGGCGCGTGACCAGCACGAAGCCGTCTTCGCCCGTGAAACCCGTCAGCCAGTATTGGTCCATCCGGTTCTGAACCAGGTAGCCGTCGAGACGGCGGCGTCTCATCTCCGTGCGAACACGTTGTACACGTTCACGGTACGGCATCGGGATCGAAGTGCTTGCCACGCTGTCATCCTTTCACGCCTGGTGGTCGTCGGTTTTCCGCGAGCACGCCGCGCGACCGGCAGCGGCCCCACGCGCGCAATGTACCCCCGCGGCGCACCGAACGCCAGATTCCCGCCCTTGGCCGGCGCCGGTTCCGCCCCACGGCCGCACGCGTGCGGTCACCCGCATAACCACGCCGACAGCCCGCTACTTCTCTACTTTCTTGAGCAGCTTCACAACGGCGTCTTCGAGGTCTTTGCCACGCAGATCCCTGTGGCGGATGATGCCTTCGTGGTCGATGACATAGATCGTCGGCCAACCGTGGACGTTCCAGGCCGCGGCGATCTTGTTCTTGCTGGGCTTGCCGCCGCAGATGTTCGGCCAGGTGATGTTCTGCTCTTTGAGGATTTTCTTGAGAGTCGACCGACTCCCGTCGCTGTTGATCCCGAGCAGCGTGAACGGCTTGTCTTTCAGACGTTTCACCATCTCACGCTCGTGCGGAATCATCGAGCGGCACGGGCCTCACCAGAAACCCCAGAAATCGAGCACCACCACCTGCCCGCGAAACTGGGACAGCTTGATCGTGTGCCCCTCCACATCTTCCCCGGCGAGATCGGGTGCTTTCATCCCGATCTGAAGGTGTTCCATCTCGAAGATATACCCGGCGGCACGCTCGGCCGCGGAGGTGCCGGGGTACTCCTTGCGGATTTGCCGAAACAGCCTGGCCGCCCGTTTCTTCTCGTCGGCCCGCTGCTCCGCATCTGCCCGCGTCGGCCCCGCATGCATCAGCGTGAACGCCAGGTTGAACATCGCCGTGGCGGCGATTTCCTTGTCCTTGTTCACCTCGATGACACGCTCGTAAAAGCGAATCAACGGCTTCTTGCCGATCTCGTAAAAGGAGTACTGCAAATCCGGAAGGTGCTCGCGCAGGGCGGCATCGGCGGCGTGGTGTTGAGTCAACTGCTCGATCGCCCACGAGACGTCCCCGCCGCCCGCGCCCGGTTTGGCTTGCGGGCCACCCGGGGCCGCCAGGTTGATTACATACACCAACGCGCCGATCGCTTCCGGCGTTCCCGCGTGTTTCTCGGCGTAGGCCCGGAAGCGGGGCAGAAACACCTGGCTCGGCCGGGGGGGCATCGGGCTTTTCGCGCCGTCGGTGGAACCGTCG
>JALSRY010000574.1 GCA_026984555.1 Phycisphaerae bacterium | reverse complement strand
TTATGTAGGGGCGTTACAGATGTTGCCCGGCACGCCGCGCCGTTGGCACGCAACGTGATAGGCAAGTTCACACCGGATTCGTCCGCGCTTCCGCCGCGCCGCGATGAATCCGGGACGGAATCGAGTTTACATCCGGGAGTTCTGGTCTTGATTGCGGCGGGCGACAGGCCCGCCAGGCAGGAGACATCGATGGCAGCCAAACAGATTGCGTTCGACATGGAGGCCCGCGAGGCGATTCGCCGCGGGGTCAAGACACTCGCCAAGGCCGTCAAGGTCACGCTCGGGCCGCGCGGCCGCAACGTCGTGCTCGAGAAGTCGTTCGGCTCGCCGACGGTCACGAAGGACGGGGTCAGCGTCGCGAAGGAAATCGAGCTGGAAGACGCCTACGAGAACATGGGGGCGCAGATGGTCAAAGAGGTCGCGACCAAGACCTCGAACATTGCCGGTGACGGCACGACCACCGCAACCGTCTATGCGGAAGCGATTTACGACGAGGGGCTCAAGAACCTCGCCGCCGGCGCCAACGCGATGGAGCTCAAGCGCGGCATCGAGATGGCCGTGGATGCGACGATCGGCGCGCTCGAGAAGCTCGCCGTTCCCGTCAAGGGCAAGGATCAGATCGCCCAGGTGGGTACCTGTGCGGCCAACCAGGACGCCGAGATCGGCAACAAGATCGCCGAGGCGATGGAAAAGGTCGGTAAGGACGGCGTCATCACCGTCGAGGAGGGCAAGAGCCTCGAAACCACCGTGGACCTCGTCGAGGGCATGCAGTTCGACAAGGGCTACATCTCGCCCCACTTCGTCAACAAGCCCGAGTCGATGGAGGTCGTGCTCGACAGTCCCTACATCCTGGTGCACGAAAAGAAGATTTCGGCCGTCAAGGATTTGCTTCCGCTGCTGGAGCAGGTGGCCAAGGCGGGCAAGCCGCTGCTGGTGATCGCCGAGGATGTCGAGGGTGAGGCCCTGGCGACGCTGGTGCTCAACAAGCTGCGCGGCATTCTCCAGTGCGTCGCCGTCAAGGCCCCCGGCTTCGGGGATCGCCGCAAGGCCATGCTTCAGGACATCGCCATCCTCACCGGTGCCGAGCCGGTTTTCGAGGACCTGGGCATCACGCTCGAAAGCGTGCAGCTCAACCAGCTCGGTCGCGCCAAGCGCGTGATCGTCGACAAGGAAACCTGCACGATCATCGAAGGTGCCGGCAAGACCGCCGACATCAAGGGCCGCATCGAGCAGATCAAGAACGAGATCGAAGCCACCACGAGCGACTACGACCGCGAAAAGCTCGAAGAACGGCTGGCCAAGCTCTCCGGCGGCGTGGCCCAGATCAACGTCGGGGCCGCCACCGAGGTCGAGATGAAGGAGAAGAAGGCCCGCATCGAAGACGCCCTGCACGCCTGCCGGGCGGCCGTCGAAGAGGGCATCCTGCCCGGCGGCGGCGTGGCTGTGCTGCGGGTCGAAGATGCTCTCGACACCGTGTACAAGAAAGCCCGCGGCGACCAGAAGACCGGCGTCGAGATCGTCCGCCGGGCGCTCCGCGCTCCGATCAAGCAGATCGCCGAAAACGCCGGCCTCGACGGCTCGATCGTCTGCCAGAAGGTCATGGAGGGCAAAGGCAACTTCGGCTACAACGCGATGACCGGCGAGTATGGCGACATGATCAAGATGGGCGTGATCGTACCGTTCAAGGTCGAGCGGGTGGCCCTTCAGAACGCCTGCTCGGTCGCCAGCCTGCTGCTGACCACCGATGCCGTCGTCAGCGAAATCAAGGAAGAGGACGACAAGAACACGCCCGGTGGCATGTAGGCGGGGTAACCGCGATCGGCCAGCGGCCGACCGCTCTCCATAGCATTCGGAAAACGCGGCCGGGCTTTGTCCCGGCCGTTTCTCTTGATTCACGCCCCCGGTCTCGCGTCGGCGCGCCCCGAACCCGTGTTCAGCGCACGGACGGAAACGCGAGCGCAGAAA
>JALSRY010000573.1 GCA_026984555.1 Phycisphaerae bacterium | reverse complement strand
CCGCCCGCGCGGTGCTGCCACGGCAGTGCATGCGGCCGTTACCGTTTCCACGCCAGCACCTGGCCACCGGCCCGCAGTCGTTCGGCGAGCTGCGCGTAGGGAACCGCCTGCACGTCGAGATCCGCACGCAAGGCCAGCACGGCGGCGGTGGCGGCCGAATCGCCCAGCAACATGAACACGGGTTCCATCCGGATCGAGCCGTAGGCGATGTGCGAGGCCGACACGCATACCGGCACGAGCAGGTTCGTGCACTCGGCCCGCTTGGGCACGATCGCGCGGTACGAAATCGGGTACGGCTTGAATCCGTGAACCTGTACATCGCCTTCGTTGCGGACGTGACCGTTCGCATCGACATAGCGCTGCACGTTGTGCGAGTCCATGCCGTAGGAACCCAGGCCGACGGCGTCCGCCGCCCGGCGCCGTCCGCGACAGTTCTGCTCGGTCATCACATACGCCGCCACCATCCGCCGGGCCTCGCGGATATAGAGTTGCCCCGGCCAGTTGTCGTTGTCGGTGAACTCGTCGCGGGCGGGGCCCCAACGCCGGAAATGCTTGCGCACTTCGGGGGGGACGCGCGGGCTGTTGGCCAGCGTCCACATCAGGCCCTGCTGGTACGAGCGGTGTTCGGCGACGATGCGCGCCCGGGTGGCGTAATCGCCGTCGGGATAGTCGTAATTCATGCCGATGTAATCGGTGCTGACGGCGAAGTTGTTGTTCGTATCCGTTTTGCGATGGGGCATCATGATGGGCGACCAGGGCACGCGGTGGTCGCCGGCCTCGAAATTGCGCAACAGCAACTCGTACCGCCGCGGGTCATAGTCGGCGGGCTTACGCCACGGGCGCCGGTTCTCGGGAACATCCGTCGTGCACATACGGAAACAGTAAGCCTGCACTCGATGATCGCCGCCGCCCTCGACGCCCGGACCGGCCGGGTCGATCCCCGGCAACAGCCCGCTGGCCGGCCTGCCGGGGACCACGTAGGGATCGACCGGCTTGATGAACTGGTGGTATTTCGCGTTGTGCGTCTGCACGCCGTCGAGCGTCTCGCCGTAGACGTCGTTGCCCTCGCGGCCGATCACGTAACCGACACCGGCGAGGGCCATCAGGTCGCCTTCGTAGCTGGCGTCGATGAACACACGCGCCCGGTATACGCGGCCGGATTCCATCCGAACCGCGACGATGCGTTTTCCCCGCATGATCACGCCCGCCGCCCCATCGGCGTGACGGAGCAGCGGCTGCGCGTCGCCGGCCTTGAGCGGCGCGCGACGGATCACCCGACCCGCGAGGTCCAGCCGCTGCCCGAACACGACCGTGACGCCCGCTTCCCGCACCATCTCGTTGAACACCTGCTCGGCGACATGCGGCTCGAAACGCCACGCCTCCGCTTCGCCGTACTTGGCACCGACCCGGCGGTAAAACTCGCGCGACAGACCGCCGATCGAAGCTTTGTTGCCGATATCCGTGGCTCCGAGACCGGCTGCGGAAAGACCCCCGAGGTGGCGGCCCGGTTCGATCAGGAGAACCGACGCGCCCATCCGGGCGGCCCGCACCGCCGCCACCACCCCGGCCGATGTCCCCCCGTAGACGATGACGTCGCCGGTCGCGGGCTGGGATTGCGCCGCGGTGGATCTGTCGGCGGGACGCTCGGGGCTTGTGGAACCGCCGGCGGGCGGGACGTACCCGGTCGCCGCCACGACCAGCACCAGAAACGAGGCGAGCAAGGATCTCATAGCGACTCCCGTCGGGTTTCCCGGCGAATGTACCCGGCCGGCCGCGAGCGTGAAAGGGTTCGCCCGGCGTACCCCTCCGGGTAGACGCGGCCCCGCGCTTCACGAGATGAGCCAGCGCAGCGAACCCCGTCCGCGGCAGCCCGGCCGTCACGCCGCAACCAAAACTCGTCCGGAAGCTTCTACCGTCGCCCTCGACCGGGTAGAATCAACTACAGGAGGCGCTCGGGCGCCGTCGAA